>DOEX01000170.1 GCA_003532515.1 Anaerolineaceae bacterium
AAGTTGAGAAAGACGATGCTCAGCTTGGGTTGGCGGCTTGAGTATAAATTTAGACCGGTTTGGTTGAGAACAGTTTCGAGGTCGTCATTGCGAATTTTGGAAAGCCCATCCACTCCACCTTCCAGGTAGGCATCCAGTGCACTTTTTTCATCAGGGTAATAACGGAAGTGGATTTCGTCAACAAAGGGTTTACCTTTGAAATAGTATTCGTAAGAAACCAGGTTAACTCCAGTGATTGCGCCATTTTCAGTTTCGAGGGAGTCGAAACGATATGGACCAGAACCTATTGGTGCAAGATTAAAGGGATGGTCAACCAGCTGATCAACGCCCAGGTTTCCCAGCAAATGGGCTGGTAAGATCTGAAAACTCAAATAGTCCATAAATGGAGCAAAAGCAGCAGGAAGTGAAAATTCGAGGGCAGAGTCTGAGATCGCATTGACACTAACCTTGCTCCAAAATTCCTGCAAATTTGCTGGAATCAGGGTACTCTGGCTCTGCAAGAGCGAGATGGTATAGATTGCATCCTGGGTGGTGACGGGCGTGCCATCATGCCAGACAGCGTCTGTTCGCATATTGATTGAATAGACAGCGCCATCCGCAGAAACACTCCAACTCTGAGCCAGATCGCCTACAGGCAGACCTGAGGAATCGAAACGGATCAGGCTGCTGAAAAGCAAACGGTTGATATCACGATCAGGCTGGTTAAAGTGATCGAGCACCGGGTTTAGCCGCATAAAAGAGCCAATTAAAGCTTCCGTGTAACTCCCGCCACTGATTGGATTGGGGGTTACATCTACTTCTACTTGGGGGGTTCGTTGTTGAAAAAATAAAACAACGCCAACCAGCAGCCCGGTGATGAAAACGATCAGCAATTGCCAACGAAATTTTTGCATAAACAATAAAGACAACTCACGGTTTGAGTGAGTCGTCTTTTTTCTCCATAATCAACTTGGGATAACTTTGGAATTGTAAAGGAGGCTTACCCCGATACAATCACACTGACCAAAGCCAGAACCAGGAAAACAACGCTTAATGCGATGGTGATGTAGAACATCACTTTTTCGATGCCGCGCCGTGCGGTGTAGACACCACCAGAGTCGCCACCAGCCAAACCGCCCAGGCCGATACCTTTACTCTGCAATAAGATGCTGGCAATTAATGCAAGCGCGATAATAATAATGGCAATGTTTAAGATCATTAAATTCTCATCCTCCAGGTTATAACAGGTAGATTATACCTCATCCAACCAATCTGTCTAATTTTGCAAAAGTTGATTATATCCATTTTTTAAGAATCATTGTTGAATTGGGTACCCAATTTTCTCACTTTCTCTAGCAAACAAGATTCTTTTCCTGGCATCTCGTCTCGAAGCAAGCGGTATAATCTTGCTATTATGGAAGAACTGATTGTCGCCCTGCACATGCACACCCGCTATTCCGACGGGACGGGTTTGCACAAAGACCTGGCTGAAGCGGGCTTGGATGCAGGCGTGGATGCCTTGTTGATTACCGATCACAATGTTCTCGTACAGGGTTTGGATGGCTACCACCAACGTTGTAAACAACGTTTGCTGATGCTGGTAGGTGAAGAGCTGCATGACCGCACTCTGCCCGAAGGCGGAAGCCATCTCCTGGTTTTTGGTCATAAACAGGAACTTTCCCGATATACCATTGACCCCCAAAAATTGATTGATGAAGCTAATGCCAATGGTGCCCTTTCATTTATCGCCCATCCTATTGAAGACTCCTTGCCTGCTTTTAACGAAGGCGAATTTGGCTGGCGAGACTGGACGGTCAAAGGTTATACCGGCATTGAACTGTGGAACCAGATGAGTGAATTCAAGACGCGTTCGCAATCTCTGCCAAAAGCGGCATTACACGCCCTTTTCCCCCAGCTTATGGACCAGGGTCCGCTTAAAAGAACATTACAGCTCTGGGACCAGCTGATGCTCACATCTAAAAAGCCGGTGGTTGCCGTTGCCGGTGTGGATGCCCATAACCTTGATTACAAGTATGGACCGCTACGTGTCAGGCTTTATCCTTACGCCTTCCAGTTTAAATCGCTCACCACACACATCCTGGCTCCCAGCAAACTGACCGGTGAAATCAACACTGACCGAACCATGGTCCTGGAAGCTTTACAACATGGTCACGCCTTCTGTGCCTTCGACCTGCCCCATTCAACCCGGGGTTTCCGCTTTACATGCAACACGAACGATGGTACCGCTATTATGGGGGATTCAGTTCAGGCAGATGCCGGACTGACTTTTCAGGTGCGATTGCCTCTCCGTACCCATGTGCGTCTAATGAAGGATGGTGTTGTTGTAAAGGAACACCACGACCGGGAAGTGTTGACCCACCTGACAAAAGAACCTGGTGTCTATCGGGTGGAAGTGTATATCGACTACCGCAACCGTCATCGGGGTTGGATTTTTAGCAATCCTATTTACGCAGTTTAGATCGTGCCGTTCTTACATAGCACCCCGCCGCCGAAGGAAAGCGTGGGCAGACCGAGCACGCATCCTGGCCGGAGGTTTCCACAACACTATGGTTGCATTGATTGTCAAAAATGTCCATGCTCAGCTCATCAATGAATGTTCAAAGGTATAATTCAGACAAGGCTGTTATGCGAAATATATTACAGATCATCGAAAACAAGTTACGTTATCTCCTGGAAGAAAAACTGGATAGGCTGATTTTTCCAGGTGTCTCCAGTTCTCTCAGTTACACACTGTTGGAGTTGATTGAAGGTGAAATCGAGAAACAAGGCGGTAATTGTGAAAATTGCATGCCCGATCTGATCACGCTTAAAGTCTCCTCTGAACGTTGGGAAGCCTGGCAGGAGTCATTGCCTCTATTGGCTGAAGTGACCGGTGCACTGGAAGAAACCTGGAAAGATCAGGGATATGAAGTCAAGAAAGCCCCTGTTATTCAACTGGTACAATCGCCTGATTTGAGCAATAACCAGATCAAGGTCGAGACTGATTATTCCATGGAAGAACACACTCACAAGCAAACCGCTCTTCAAAAGCTGACGCGGGAACCACAGGAAGAAGCCCTGCCCAAAGATGCCTGCCTGATCATCACCGACCGTGAGCCATTCTTCCTTGGAAAACAAGTGATCAACATTGGTCGCCGTTCCACCAACGACCTTGTGCTGGATGATCCCATGGTCTCACGCGACCACGTCCAGCTTCGCGCCGATAATGGTCGCTTTTACCTGTTTGATTTGGGTTCCAAAGCCGGAACAACCATCAACAACTTTCCTGCCAGCAATGTTGCTCTCAAACCAGGCGACGTCATCCAGATTGGTCAAACCAAGATGATCTACAATCAATGGATTGACCACACAATCTCCAAACCTACGCGCAGTATATTTAGGGAAACAGAATGAACGCTGTAACAGGTTTGGTCTTGCGGATCCTTCTTTTTATCAGCTTATACGCTTTCCTGGGCGTTGCCGTCTGGTTGCTTTGGAAAAGCATTACCGGCACGAGGCTGCGTGGCGGCACTATTGCGATCCCTACCCTAACTCTGGCAACCACGATCAACGGCGAACAGATCATTCAAACCTACACCAGTTCAGATGTCCTGATTGGGCGTAATCCTGATTGCGACCTGGTACTGGACGACGAAACTGTCTCTGGTCGGCATGGTCGCATGACTTATCACCTCAATCAATGGTGGTACGAAGACCTAAAATCAACTAACGGCTCATGGTTGGATGACCTGAAAATTGAGGAACCAATTGTCGT
>DOEX01000052.1 GCA_003532515.1 Anaerolineaceae bacterium
TGCTGTAGGGGAAAACTTGTTTAAGGTAGTCACCTGCAGCGATCGTGCCGGCAGAACCCGTTGCGGAAGCAAAGCCAGCCACACGATCTTTAGGACCCATGACTGCGTGAGCTGCTTGTTCCAGTGCGTTGCCTGTTAGCAGGTAGTGCCAGAGGTAATTGCCAAATTCTTCGAATTGGTTGAAGATCATTAGATCCTGACCGCTGCGACGCAGTTCCCAGCATTTATCAAAAATCTCCTTGACATTTGATTCGGTCCCAGGCGTGGCGATGACTTCATCAGCAACTGTTTTTAGCCAGTCGAAGCGTTCTTTGCTCATTCCTTCAGGTAAAATCGCGATAGATTTACAACCCAATAAGGCAGAGTCATAAGCACCACCACGGCAATAATTACCAGTAGAAGGCCAGACGGCTTTTTGAGTAGTGGGGTCGAATTGACCGGTCACCAGGCGCGGGACCAGGCAGCCAAAAGCTGCACCAACCTTATGGACGCCACAGGGGAACCATTTGCCTACCAGGGCGACGATGCGGGCATCCACACCGGTTAGAGACTTGGGGAATTCAATATAATTCACACCTCCAAAACCGCCGCCGAAGGCAACAGGCTCATTTTTCCAAGTGATGCGATAAAGGTTTAGTGGGTGCAAATCCCAAAGACCGATCTCCTTGAGTCGTTCCAGAATATCGGCAGGAACCAAACTGGGATCTTTTTGTTGCGCCAGGGTGGGAATGATGAATTTCTTTTCACGAACACGTTCCAGTGTGCGTTCGAGTCGGTCATTCATGGTGGTCAGGTCAATTTTCGTCATGTGAATTCCTTTTAAAATTATTTTAAGTGGTCAAGGCGGGTAGGGTTGAAAGGTTCTTTTGGCCCCTCCGCGACAATGTAAAGTGGTCTGCCTTTGGCTTCGTCATAGGTGCGACCGATATACTCGCTAAGTATGCCCATGCCTATCAGCAGAATACCTGATAAGAAGATCAGGCTCAGCCAGGTAGCGAGTATGTAGGTCAGGTCAAAATTGTTAAAAATGGCGAGGAGCAAATAGATAAACAAGAGGACCAGACTCATCCCAACCAGTAAGATTCCTCCGGTTGTGAGGAGCTTTAATGGGTAAGTTGAGAAGCCAGTAATGGCGTTTAAGGCAAGCTGCATCATTTTTTTGAGCGGGTAATGGGTCTGACCGGCATGGCGGGCATGACGTTTGTATTCCACGCCAATCTGTTTGAAGCCTACCCAGGCTCCCATCCCGCGTAAGAAGCGGTTGCGCTCGCGCATTTGGTTGATCACGTTAAGAGCTTTGCGGTCGATCAGGCGGAAGTCACCGGTATTCAGGGGAATTTTCACATCGGTAATCTTGAATATCAGCTTGTAGAAGAGGGATGCTGTGGTCAATTTGAACCAGCTTTCGCCCTCACGTTCTGAGCGAACTGCGTAAACGATCTGGTAGCCTTCGCGCCACTTTTCGATCAAATCGAGGATGACCTCAGGGGGGTCCTGGAGATCGGAATCGATAATTGTTACAGCTTGTCCACGGCTGTAATCCATACCAGCAGTGACAGCGATTTGATGACCGAAATTGCGTGCGAAAATGACCGGTCTGACACGCTCGTCTTCTGCTGCCAGCTTGCGCATCACATCGGTCGAGCCATCGGAGCTGCCATCGTCGACGAGAATTAACTCCCAGGATTCGCCAGTGCTGTCCATCACCTCTTTTACCCGGGCATATAGCAGAGGCAGGTTTTCCAGTTCGTTGTAAATGGGTGCGATGACACTAAAAATAGGTTCAGACACTTAAAACCTCCTTGAGTTTTTGTAAGCTGGGTTCAATGATGGGAGCGGGCAGGACCGACTGCATGGCGGCATTGATATCTTTCAGTCCGCTTCCTGTTGCCAATACGAGAGCTGGGATGGCAGGGTCGACTTTTCGGATCATGACTGCTTTGACCATACCGGCATAAGCTGCGGCAGCAGCTGGTTCAACGAACAAACCGACACTGCCCAGTTTGCGAATTGCAGCAAGGATATGCTTGTCGTTAACGGTGATAAATAAGCCATTGCTCTCTCGTACGCGGTTTAAGGCACGCAGTCCATCACGGGGCAGGTCGACACTAATGCTGTCAGCGATGGTATTGGCTTTGACCGGGTCAACGTGGTCGCTGTCTTGAACGAAAGCGTTATAGATAGCAGCGGAACCTTCAGCCTGCACACCAATCAGGCGGGGAAGCTTCCTGATCCAACCCAAGGCTAGCAGATCCAGGAATCCTTTGGCAACCCCGGAGAGGATGTTGCCATCACCCACAGGAATAAAAACGTTCAACTCGCCTTCGCCAGGCAAATGTCGCAAAACCTGTTCCCAGATTTCCAACCCGGCGGTCTTTTTTCCTTCGACAGTGTAAGGGTTGTAGCCGGTGTTGCGATTGTACCAACCAAACTCGTTCGAGGCAGCAATGCTTAGATCAAAGGCATCGTCATAACTTCCGTCTATGAGGATCACTTGTGCGCCAAAGGTCAGAAGTTGGGCGATTTTTGCGGGTGGTGCTGTGCGGGGAGCCAAAATAATGGCGTGCTTGCCAACGCTGGCTGCCATGCAAGCCATAGCTGCGCCGGCGTTACCGGTTGAAGCGGCAATGATCGTATCGATATTGGCTTCAATTGCCCGGCTGACTACAATTGCGCTGGCACGGTCTTTGAATGAAGCGCTGGGATTGCCGCTCTCATCTTTGATAAAGAGGGCTTTCAAATCTAAAGCCTGACGCAGACTCTCTGGTTGGTAGACCGGGGTCATTCCAACATGATGAAGGGGAGTCTTCTCAAATCCAGGATCGGGAACAGCAAGCAGAGGTGCATAACGCCATAGAGAGGCTTCTTTGCTCTTCAAGATGGCGTCCTGATTGACTTCAGAGGGATCTTCTTCAAAACTGAAATGGGTATCCAGGTTGCCACCACAGGTCAGGCAGGTGTAAGTGACCGTTTCGGGCTCGAATTTTTGCCCACATTGAGAGCATTGGAAGTAGCTAATTGGCATATCGCATCGATGAACTCAAATCTACTTATATTTTCTTCCTACCCCCTAACTGGGGATAGGAAGAGTAGCATTCCTTGTTAATTTTACTTTAGACTCTCTTTAAGGCACAATCCAGGTGCCAGTTTTGCCATCGAGGGCATCTTTAATATGGGCAGGGTCGGTGATCAGGGCTTTTTTTCCGCCAGCAGCCATGTATTTCAAAATGGCTTCAATTTTTGGCAGCATTGAACCCTTGGCAAACTGACCTTCGGCAATATATTGTTTTGCTTCCGCGACAGTCATTTCATCCAGCCATTTTTGTTCCGGTTTGTTGAAATTGATGGCAACTTTTTCGACCGCGGTACTGATGAGGAAGAGGTCTGCCTGGATCATGCTGGCGAGGATGGCGGAACCGAAGTCTTTGTCAATCACGGCTTCCACACCGATCAAATCGCCGTTCTCAGTCTGCATGACGGGGATACCACCTCCGCCAACAGCCACAACCACAAAACCGTTGTTGATCAAGCTGCGGATCGCGTCAGCTTCAACGATAGTTTGAGGGATGGGGGAGGGCACAACGCGGCGCCAGCCGCGACCAGCATCTTCAACGACAACCCAGCCGTCTTTTTCTCTTTTTTCCATAGCCAGCTTTTCGTCCATGAAGGAGCCAATCGGCTTCGTTGGGTTTTGAAAAGCGGGGTCTTTTGAATCAACGATGGTCTGGGTTACAACTGTTGCGGCTAATTTTTCGATTCCACGTTCTTTAAATTCATTGTATAAAGCCTGTTGGAACATATAGCCGATAGAGCCCTGAGTGTCCGCACCACAATAATCCAGCGGAACTTCGTGCAATTCATGGGCTGCGATCTCAGATCGACGCAAGATGAAACCGACTTGGGGACCATTGCCATGCGTGATGACAACGTCCCAGCCGTCGATGATCATGTCGGCAATATGTTTCATTGTTCTCACCGCAGCGTCGAATTGGTCGGGCACGGTTTGGTGATGTTTGTCCAATATGAGTGCGTTTCCTCCAACTGCGACAACGGCTAAGCCTTTTTTCTGCATAAAATTATCTCCTTGTTTCTCCCGAGTGTGAGGGATGAATTAAATTTCTACCA
>DOEX01000277.1 GCA_003532515.1 Anaerolineaceae bacterium
ATTTCGGCTATGCGAACAGTTGTAGCATCCTGCGAACCTTTATACAATCGTTCCTTCCCCAAAAAACGATTGCGGGAATTGAGCAGTAGAACCCAAAGTTGTTCCTGGTTTAAGCCCTTCATTTCGAACCCCACCAGGTCAACTATGTCTTCCGGTGTTTTAACATAAATGGCTGGCTCCTCGCCTTCTTTCGACAGGCGATAGCCGACCTCCACAGCCGCCTTGATACGAGCTGCCTTGGCCAACCCAACCCCTTTGAACTCCATTAAGCGTGAGAGGTCTTCCCTGTGGATACCACTGAACCCACCCAAATCGGTTAAAAGCTTGTTTGCTAGGTCAATGGCACTGTCTTCCTGGCTTCCACTGTTCAAAAGGATTGCCAGTAGTTCCCCATTGGTGAGTGCCTGAACACCTTCCGCTTGTATACGTTCCCTCGGTCGGTCGTCTTTTGCCAAATCGCTGATGCGGATCGTTTTCTTATCGTTATCCATGGGCTTATTTTACCTGATGGTCATGTTATAATGCCAACCGGATGGATATATGCCATGGATTCGGCAACCTTTCCTGCTGACTGCGCAAATTTGGTTCAAATTTCTGAGTTTGTTCGCGCCTACGCCCAAAATCTGCCCTTTACCCCAAAGCAAATTTATGAAATCGACCTGGCAGTAGACGAAGCCTGTTCCAATATCATCGATCACGCCTATAAGAATTTACCTGAAGGTGAGATCAGGCTCATGCTCAGCCATACCAATTCAGCATTGACCATCAGCCTGCAGGATGACGGAATTGGGTTTGATCTCGCTTCAGTTCCGAAACCTGATCTCGATGGTCCCCTCGAAGATCGCCGCCAACGCGGTCTGGGTGTATATCTGATCCATGAATTGATGGACCAGGTTGTTTATGAACCAAATTCGGGCAATGGCAACCAACTCACCCTGGTAAAAAAACTACAATCGACTCAACCGGAAGCCACAGTCAAGCGAGATTCAGAATCTTTGCCTCTCGAAACGCTGCGTATCATCTCGGATATCAATCGCTCGATCAGCAGCACGCTTGACCTTGACCAATTGCTGCAGGAAGTGACCAGATCAATCCATATTCAATTTGGTTATCCACTCGTGCATTTATTTTTAGTTGATTATGTTCCCCAGATGGTGGTTTTTAAAGCCGGTAGTGGTGTCAAAGCTGCATATTATGAAGAAGCTGAAATATCTTATTCCATTCAAAGCAAACCGGGCTTGATTCCACTCACGGCTCGGACTGGAACGTTCCAGCTGTCAAATGACATCTCATCTGATCCAAACTATCGACCAGACTCGCGCTATGACACTATGATTGGTTCAGAACTATGCCTGCCATTACAGTTCCAGGGGGAAATGTTGGGTGTCCTTGATATTCAAAGTGAAAAACCCAATGCTTTTTCCAATCAGGACGTAGAACAACTGGAGATCCTTTCCCAATCCATTTCTATTGCCTTGAGAAATGCCAGCCTTTATAGGAGCTCAGAATGGCGTCGCAATTTGGCAGAGCGCTATCGGGAGACAGCAGAACAGATTTCACGCAATGTCGACCCAAAAGAGTTGGTTACCTACGTTATCGAACAAATCCCAACCATCTTGCCTGTAGATTTTATTGGTTTCTGGCGGAATATTGCACCGCAAGACGGATTGATTTTGAGTGATTATTGGTGCAGACAACCCGATATTTGCCAAACTGAGCCCAATTTGGTCATTGAAAGTGATGTCTGGTTTACGCGGATTTCGAATTATGAAAATGGGTTGGTAAAACCTGCAGAAGTAGCGAGTGACCCCATTCAGGATCGCTTAAATTTACCCTCCGACTTTTCTGCTGTTGCCTCCCCGGTTAGTTATCAGGAGCAAGGATATGGCGTATTGACCTTCCATGCTGGCTCCGCTGGCCGTTACGGACAGGACTCAGTCAATATTTGCTCAACATTCGCAGATTACATCGGCACCGCTTTAGACAAGCAGCGAGTCGAAGCAGAGAAGGTAAAACAAGCTTGGTTAACATCCATCTTGCTGGATTTGGCAATAGAGACAAAGAATCTGACTACCTTGGATGAACTTACCAATAAAATTGGTCAGATTCTGATAGAGTTGATCGGCGGCACCGCTGTAGGTCTTGTTTTGGAGATGCAGCAAAAGGATAGGGTCAGTTTGCCAAACCTGTATTGCCCCCAAATTGTTTGCCCTCTCAATGCTCTTCCCCTCTTCTTTTGCCGGGAGGATTTGATTGGACCATCCAGCCAGCTCCCACAGTTATCTGTAGCACGAGCTGGTGATTTTCCGGAATTATTGCATCTGCTACCCCAGTTAGCCGAAAATGGAACGGTCTTAACCTTCCCACTCCAAACCCAGGATCAAACCCTTGGCTACTTACTTCATCTTAGCAATGATGCTTATCTGCAGACTGAGCCTGAAAAGGTGTTAGACAAAGAACGATATGATATTCTAAAAGGGGTCTCGCAACAAGCCGCTATTAGCCTGCAAAACATTCAAATGCTTGAGGAAAAGAAAGAAGATAATCGCTTATCTCTGCGCTTACTTGAGCTTGGTAACATCATGTCGCAAGCCACCTCATTTGAAGCGGCAATCAACGATGCTTGTATGCGTGTCATCATTGAGTGCGATATGGAAGGGCTGGCATTGCTTGGCTATCAACAAGAGGTGCAAGGTTATGTACTGAATAATCTGGTTCTGCGTGATGCTGAAAAGCACTTCATAAAGGGAAAACCAGGAAATCAATTTAATAAAAACGAGATCGAAGAAATCATTGGACTTGAGGCAAGTCAGGATCATTACATGCTCGGATCTGACCTGTTTTGCAAAATTAGTAAGTCTGAGTCTTGCACGCAAGTATCTGAACAGAATAAAACCATGGTCTTCCCACTAGAAATTGGAGGCGAATTTTATGGGCTCCTCCTGACCTGTGATGAAGAATACAAGTTCAATCAAAGAAGGATTGATTATCTCAGCCGCGCCTCCAGACAACTTGCCGTGGCATTTCAAAACCGACACTTGCGCTCGATCGAACAGCAGCGGCGCCAAACAGACCAGGAGCTAAA
>DOEX01000044.1 GCA_003532515.1 Anaerolineaceae bacterium
CTCTTGGCATTGCTTGTTTCGGACCGTTGGACGCGCGTCCTGGTTCGCCAACCTTTGGGCATATTTTAGCTACACCCAAAGCGGGGTGGGCGTATGCGGATGTGGTCAGCGTTTTTAAGCAAGGGCTGGGAATTCCGGTTGGATTTGATACGGATGTGAACGGCGCTGTCCTGGCAGAGTCGATTTGGGGGGCGGGCAAGGGCTTGAGCGACCTGGTTTATTTCACTATTGGTACCGGTGTTGGCGGAGGCGCGTTAGTGAATGGCCAATTATTGCATGGTTTAATGCATCCTGAGATGGGACACATGCCTTTGCCGCGTATTGCCGGAGATGAGGGTTTTGCAGGCGCGTGTCCGTTCCATGGCGATTGTTTTGAGGGTGTCGCGAGCGGTCCGGCGATGGCAGCCAGGTGGGGCGTGCCGGCAGAAAAGCTGCATCCCGGACATCCTGCCTGGGAGCTGGAGGCGGACTATATTGCGCTGGCGCTGCAGGGCGTGATCTGCACGCTGGCACCGCAGAGAATCATCTTAGGCGGCGGGGTAATGAGCGCGGAGTTTTTGTTGCCGATGATCCGGGAGAAAACCCTGCAATATTTGAACGGCTACATTCGTTCCGACTTGATTTTAGAGGGAATCGATGAGTATATTGTCGCGCCAGGATTGGGCACGCGATCGGGGATTTTGGGTGGCAAGGCGTTGGGGGAGAGAGCTTTAAGCTCATAGCTGATAGGTGATAGGAAAAGACCGCTGGGCTTTATGCCCAGCCGCTGGGTTTGCTGATGAGAATGTTGGCGGAGGGAGTACCCTTACAGGGCAATAGAGCCCCCTCCGTACGAAATTGCATTGGTTTGCCGGGTTCAAAACCGGAAACCAGCGGAAAGAGCGCTGGACAGGCCGGCCTACGAAAAGATTAAAAACAGGAGTGCGGCGCAAGCCAGGGTGCTTTACAAGACCGGCACGATCAGAGAAAAGATTCGGAGGGAGCACCCTTACAGGGCAATAGAGCCCCCTCCGTACGGTTGAACTTTATGGTTTGCCGGGTTTAAATTCGGAAACCAGCGGAAAGAGCGCTGGACAGGCCGGCCTACAAAAAGATTAAAAAACTGACAAAATCAAAAAACCCTCCCCAAAACGAGGGAGGGCTATAAGACTGATGTAAGGTGGGACGGCATGGAAGCCGTCCCTTACAACCGGCGAATGCCAACTAATACGACGGATTCGAATGCGAGATTTCGATCTCCTTCACGCACACGAAGCGTGGGATCTTCAGGGCGGTGGGGTCGCGGCGACCATAGCTGCTGGAAACGTTGTAGGCGACCTGTTTCTCGCTCAACCACTGCATGTGCTCGCCGAAGAAATCATAAAATCTCTGGGTGAGACGCACATTGTAGGGCACCTGCACACTGCCATCCTTCTTTAACAGTAAAGCACCAAAGCGGCTGGAGCCGGTGATCATGCCCTGGGTCGGGTTGACCACGTTCATATAGTGGATGTAGGGGATGTAGAGGATGTCCTCATCACGCGGCATCTCAAGCAAATCTTTCAATGTCGCGAAGGGCGCATCGCCGCCATCCATCACCAGACTGAAGCGGCTGACATCATGCCCAGTCACTGTTTTTCCGAATTCATCGGCAGTGTCCTGGTCCCACATGAATGCCTGGAAGCGCCCTTCAGAAATTAGTGGGAAAGGCTTTCTCTGCAAGCCAAAGCGGTCGGCTTCTTGCGCGTAGATTTCTACCTCACGCGGGTCATCCATCAGGTTCATTTTCTCTGAAAAGAGCAGTTTGCCCTGATCCTCTTCCTTTAAGAAGGAATATCCCTGCATCAAGGCACCACCGGTCATGCCGTAATAGGACATGATCGAAATCAGTTCAGCGGTGGCAGCCGGACCGAGCACGACGGTGTATTTGCCAACAGGTATTTGCGCTGCCTGGTCTTGCTGATAATGCTGGACGAGGAGAGCCAGGTCCGCATGCAAGCCCTGGGCGTCGAGGTCGCTTTTCTTTTGTGCGCTTTGCTCGGCGTTGACTTCCCATTTGAGGCTTTCGGAGGACAAAACGGCGGTGACCTGCGCGTCAGTGGCGCGGAAATATTGGGTGTATTCGTTGGCGGTGCTGATCTGGGCGGTGGTGGTGGTGCCACTGGCAAAGATACCGCTCAGTTTAACATCATCGCTTTCCAGACCCTCTGCCAGCGTGTTGAAATACGCCAGGCGTTCTTCGTTGGTCAGAGCCGCCAGAGCCGGGTCGAAGGAGCGCTCATCGACCACATCGCGCTCATAAACCGGGAAGGTGGGTTCATAGGTGAGCGCTTGTGCGTGCGGCAGCATTTCGGAGAGTGTGTCCAGCCCTTTTTCCATGCTCGCCAGATCGGCGGGGTCGACGATCATGCTGTAGCTGACTTTTTTGCGACCATCGAAGGCGATGAAATCGAGCGAGATGAGGTGTTCATTGGTGTTCAGCGAAATGGCTGAGTTGGCGAAGCGCATCAGGTAGCTATCTTCTTCGTGATAGCTGATCAGTGCCTTCAAGTTTTTGCTGAGGGCGGACTGGCGCAGTTGCTGTAATAAATTAATGACCTGGTTGCTCATCTTACTCTCCTACCTGGACGTTATCAAAGCGGCAGACCGGGACGCCGTGTCCAAGCTGCATGATCTGATTGGGGGCACCTTTGCCGCAGTTATCGACATAATGGACATTCCAGGTGCTTTCGTCGCCCACGGCTGTGAGCGAATTGTAGAACGGCAGGGTTTCGCCGCGATAGGTGGGGTTTTTGACCACCTGCTTCTTTTGCCCATCCTCCACCAGCCAGCCGATATCGCAGGCGAAGTGGAATTGTTCACGATTGGAGCCGATCGACCAGCTCTTGTCACCATCCAGCACCAAACCGTACTTGGTGTTGGCGATGATGTCTTCCAGGCTGCCGTCGGTACCAGGATCGATGTTGATGTTGGTCATGCGTTCGATTGGCACGCGGTAGAAGGAGGTGGCACGGTTGGCGCCGCTGGAGCCTTCAAATATCTGCTTTTTAGCTTTGGCGTTGGCTTCTTCCACCATCTGGCGACCGGTGATGGCGCCGACCAAAATGCCCTTATCGATCAGCAGGTTGTCCTGGGCGGGGACGCCGTCGTCATCAAAGCCGAAACTGCCCGGGCTGTTGGGTTCGAGGGCGTTGGCGCGGGCAGTCAGCTTTTCGGAGCCATATTGCAGCTTACCGAAGTCTTCCAGGCGCACAAACGAGCCGCCGGCGAAGGAAAGCTCATAACCGAGGATGCGGTCCAGCTCCAGGGCGTGACCGATAGTCTCATGCGTTTGCAGGAACATGATGCCGTTCAGGAGGATGACGGACATCTTGCCATTGGGGGCGTCATCGGCGACCAAAACCTGGTTCAGTTCGTTGATGATGCGGTCTGCGTTGTGGAGGAAGTCGGTTTCATCAATGCTTTCCCAACCGCGTGTTGGGGCGGTGCGACCGGGTTGGTAGGTGCGGCGCTGCATACCGCCGTCTTTGTCGATGCCCATCGCCTGGATGGAAGGGAAGACCTCGATGATATTTTTTTCAATTTCGGAGCCTTCGGAATCCATGAAAATGATTTGTTTGCGCACAAATTGCAGCATGCTGATGCGTTGAACGACACCGGGTTGGTTGAGGGCGGCGTCAATTTTTTGCAGGAATGCCACTTTTTCATCCAGACCGACGGTGAAGGGGTCGATTTTATTCGGGCTGTTAAAGCTGCCGACAACGGCTTCTTTTTCCGCCAGGCGGATCGGGAAGGTCACGCGTTCAGAAGCGATGCGGGCGTTATCGAAGGCTTTTGCGAAAATAGCATCCGGGTTGGAGAGGTCGGAAGAGGCAGAAAAGCCCCAGGCGCCATTGTAGAGCACGCGCACGCCCATTCCACTTTGGCTGGAAGCGTTGTTTTCTTTGAGGTTGCCATTCCACATAAAGAGGAAGTTGCTGTCCTCGCGTGGATACCAGCGGGCGTCAACATAATGCGCGCCTTTGGCATGCAGTTGGTCAATGTATTTGCGGATAGAATCTTTCACAAGTATCTCCTTTGGGTTAACTTGTAGTTATTATAGTTATTTTGGGCGGAATTGGGGAGTATTGGGCAACTTCGAGAGCTCATAGCTGATAGCTGATAGCTGATAGGAGAAGAATCGTACTAATACCTCACCCTCTGTAGAAAGAAAAACACTTACCACCCCCACTCTAGAGGAAATAGTACTTACTACCCCCTCTTTAGAGGAAATAGAACTTACGACCCCCTCTTTAGAGGGGGGTAGGGGGGTGAGAGAATATATTTTATATTTTGTCCGGAATCCTCAGGCTATACAAAAAATGAATTAAACTATCACCATGTCACCTCACCCTCTCCGAAACCGCTCCAGGGACCTTCGTAAAAATTCTACAAAACAAGAAAATTCACTTTGGTACAAATACCTCAGCACATTTGGGCTGAGAGTGCACCGTCAAAGGGTCATAGGCAACTACATTGTCGACTTTTACTGTCACCAGGCTAAACTGGTAATAGAGCTTGATGGCGGGCAACATTATTCTGATGAAGAAATGAAATCAGATCAAATTCGTACTGCGTACTTGGAATCGCAGGGTTTGAAGGTTTTACGATTTACTAATTGGGAAGTCGAACACCAGTATTACCAGGTTTGTGAGCAGATCAAGCAAGTGGCTTATCAAAGGCTGGTCGAGCTGGCAAAGGATTAGGTTCCGTGGTTTTTCCTCTCTCACCCCCCGGCTGCGCCGTCCCCCTCTAAAGAGGGGGTGATAAGATAACCCAATCCTCCTCGAAAGAGGGGGTGGTAAGGAATCAGCTTTTGCCTGCCCTCACCCCCGCTTCGCGGACCCTCCCCCGTATCGGGGGAGGGCTTAAAAGACCGACTCCCTCAATCTGCGATAAACTCAAGGATGATGTGGATAAACAAAGCTGGAACTTTTGCAGGGGATGGGGCGTCATTAAGTACAGTTGGACCCAAAACAGGTTTATTGAGGTTGCCTATGAAACGAGTAGAAAAGCAGAACAACGAGAAAAGACCACGTAAGGGCTACGTTAAGTGGCTTTTTCAGATGTTCTACAAACCCCGCGCCACACTGACCAAAGTGGGTGCTGAGGATATCTCCAACAAGCGCGCGCCCTTGCTTTTTATCAGTATTTTGGTGGTTTTGGCGGTGCTGATCGCCGCTCCAGTCAAAACTCAGCAACTTCAGATGGGTGCAACCATACCGGACGACTTTCAATGGTGGTCCGAGCAGCAGCAACAACAATACCTGGAGGCGCAAGCCAACCAGGCATCCCCGATCTTCATGATCCTTTTCCCTGCGCTCTCCGGCATCCTCGGTTACCTGGTTTTCAGCCTGTTGATGGCGAGCATTCTCTACCTGGCACTCACCCTGGCTGGCAGCCGTGCGCCGCGCTTGAAAATTGGCAACCTGGTTGCCTGGGCAATGGTACCCTTTGGTCTGCGCGAGCTGGTCAAGTTTTTTGTCATTGGTTCCAGCAAACAACTGGTTGAAAACCCTGGCCTTTCCAATCTGATCGAAGCCGACGCAGAGGGTGTGAGCGCTTATCTGCGCGGCATTTTGGGCAGCATTGACCTTTATTGGCTCTTATTCCTGGTTTTACTGATCATCGGTGCTATCCTTATTTCAGGATTGAAGAAAAGCAAAGCCATCCTGACCACCATTATCGCCGTTCTGATCATGCTGCTTTTACAGGGTCTCCCAAGTCTGATCGGCAGCCTGTTGGGTGGTCTGGAAGCTGGCGGAGCAGGGTTTTA
>DOEX01000016.1 GCA_003532515.1 Anaerolineaceae bacterium
CCAATCAGACCGATTGATTTAGGGATCTGCAGTTCGAGCGCTTCTTCCACCTGGGTCATGGCGTCTTCCAGATTGTCGGTTACAACGTCCACATAGCCAATCTCAAGGCGTTTTTGGGCACGGTCAGGGTCAACTTCAACAATCAAGCCTACACCTTCGTTCATGGTGATCGCCATAGGCTGGGCTCCGCCCATGCCTCCAAGACCAGCGGTCAGTACGAATTTGCCCTTTAAGGAAGGCCAGCCTTGCTGTTGGGCAAGTGAACCCAAGGTTTCATAGGTGCCCTGCAGAATGCCTTGCGCTCCAATGTAGATCCACGAGCCTGCAGTCATTTGACCATACATGATCAAGCCTTTGGCTGCCAATTCATCGAAGTGCTCCTGGGTAGCCCAATGGGGAACCAGGTTTGAGTTTGCAATCAAGACCCTGGGCGCGTCTGTATGTGTACGAAAAATGCCAACAGGCTTTCCAGATTGCACCAACAAGGTCTCATCTTCATCAAGACTCTTCAAAGAAGACAGGATAGCGTCAAACGCATCCCAGGATCGGGCTGCCTGTCCACGACCGCCGTAAACTATCAGGCGATCGGGGTCTTCAGCCACCGCAGGATCAAGGTTGTTTTGGATCATACGGTAAGCGGCTTCGATGAGCCAATTTTTGCAGGTTAGTTGCGTGCCTGTTGGGGCGTGAATTTCTCTGGGACCGGACATGGGGTGAGCCTCCTGGAAAAAATAAATTTGTGTTGTTGGGGCTATTATAACAAAAGACATCATGCCCACCGTCTTTTCATAACTTTGAGGACTAGTCACAGCTAAGCGGATGGACTAAAGCCCATCCGTACGACAATGAATCGTACGGTGGGGGCTTGTCTCCCACCGCAGAGGTTAAAAAGGGTTTCGCCGATTAAAAAATCTCTAGCCAATTGATTGTGAAAATCGACCTGTATCTTATAATTAGGCTCTGACCTGGCTCACCACAGGCGCTGAAGGATAAAACTATGCATCAAATCGAATTGCCCATCATTGAAGCGCTGCAAGACTTTTTTAAAAATTTGCAACCGATTTGGGTTGCCATCACCTTCCTCGGAGATGAGACTTTTTACTTGCTTTTCATGCCGCTTATCTACTGGTGTGTAGATGCCCTGGTGGGGCTGAGGATTGGTGTAATGCTGTTACTTTCCGGTTTCAGCAATGGATTTCTGAAATTGATTTTCAAGAGCCCGAGACCCTATTGGGTGAGCGATAAAATCACAGCTGGTGCCGAGCACAACTCTTTTGGGCTCCCCTCCGGGCATGCCATGAATTCAGCCGCTGTTTGGGGTTGGACTGCCCGCGAAATGGGAAAAACCTGGGCAAAATGGGTGATGGGTATTTTGGTTTTCCTGATCGGATTCTCCCGGATCA
Source organism: Anaerolineaceae bacterium (assembly GCA_003532515.1). GTDB lineage: Bacteria > Chloroflexota > Anaerolineae > Anaerolineales > Anaerolineaceae > Mesolinea. The sequence continues at coordinate 1,404 of DOEX01000016.1, forward strand.
TACTCGGCGTTCATTTTATCAGCGATGTCTTCTTGGGTTGGCTGGTGGGATTGCTGCTCATCTGGCTTTTTGCCAGAAACCTTGATTCTTTGGGCAAAACCCTGCAAAAAATGCCGCTGACTTCCCTGCTGGCGTTGGCGCTGCTTTCTTCCGGTTTGATGGTTTTACTGCCAGCCCTCACTAAAGTTGTCTCGTCATCCTGGCAGCCTGCTGCCGATTGGGTGGCAAGAGCGGGTGCGATTGACCCAATGAACCTGGAATTCAGCCTGACGCTGGCTGGTTTATGGTTTGGCATGCTGGGCGGATTTGCGATATTAATGCATCAGAGGGGCATTTTGCAAAGCAAGCAAGGCGACTGGCAAAAAGTTGCCCGCTACTTTATTGGTCTGATCGGAGTCGTGGTTTTGTATGCCGGGCTGGGTGCGCTCTTTCCGGATGACATGAGTTTGATTGGCATGATTTTGCGCTACCTTCGTTACACCTTGATTGGATTGTGGATCGCCTGGGGCAGCCCGCTGTTGTTTGAGAAACTGGGCGTGGGTGTGATCAAGCCCTATCTCCCGCCACAAAGCAGTGCGCAAAGGTAATTCAGTAAAGATTCTGAGCGAAAGCTCAGAATGCCAAATCTTTGGTAGAGAATGAGGCTTGTCTGGTTTGCCCTGTGTAAGGGTTCCTTGAAATGTGGTTGACGCAGGCGTCAACCCTACAATGACATCGTCTTTTTGTAGGGAACAGGCCTGCCTGTTCCTTGAAACGCAGTTGATGCAGGCATCAAACCTACAGCGGCATCAAACTTACAACGACATTCCAAACTCCAGGCGAACTTCGCCGCGTTGGATGTCGTCATTGTTGTAATGAGTAGTGTCCAAACCAATCAGCTCAAATCCACAGGACTGGTAAAAACGGATCGCCGGGTCATTGCAACTTTGGGTTTCTAAAACCAGGGCGCGCTGACCGCCGACTTTGGCGGTTTCGACGGCTTTGGCAATCAAGATTTTGCCAATGCCTTGATGGCGACGGTCTTCATCCACCCAAATATTGGCTATCCGCAGGCGGTTGTTCCAGTTTTCCAAGGAAAGCTCGATGAAACCCAACAATTTTTCTTCTTCAAACGCAGCGAAAACCTTTGGGTCGGTCAACCAGCCTGAATAGAGACTGCTCTCGAAGCTTTTAATCAACGGCTCTGGCAACGCTTCGCGTTTAAGATTAATAAGATCCTCTCCAGGTGTATGGGAGATGTTTACCCGGTAAAGATGGGTAGTTGTGTATCGGAAAAGGAAGCTTTTTCCCTTCCAGCCTTGGTCAAGTTCGCGGATTTCCATCTTTTAACTCATAGCGGGCGAATGCTGTGTCGCCTTCTCCTGAAAATATGCCAATTTGTAAAATCCGAAAGAAACCATACGAAAAACCAACTGCTCTTCTGAAATTCACTAATCGCCGGGAACAGCAAAGCGAAGCAGACAATTAAAGCGCTTGATTGGAAAAACCATCTGACCATCGATGTTCTCGACATAATCAAATGCAATTTCCTTCAGCTTTTCTTCATAACTTTCGTCAAGGCGTAATTGGTTCCGTAAAAAAGCTACTGCTTCCTCTTTGTCATCTACAGGTTGACCAAAATCGTGTTCAATTTCCTCGCAGGTGACCTGAAAACCAGCCTGTTCGAGCCTTCCGCGAACGTAGCAGCTGCTAACGCACCCACTTTGACGGTCCTGAAGACCAAGCTCCTGACTTAATTTTCGATGAAAACCTTCCCGCTCCTTTACACCCTGGCTGATGATCAGACCGGATCTGCGGGTTTTACGAAGCAAGGTGTCGATTTCAAGATTGGTATAGCCAAAATGATAGTGATAAATGGCAATGGCAACATCCCAATCTTCGGTTGAGACATCCGGCCAGCGGGCATGGATGGGTTTGACGTTATCAATGGATTTTTCCTGTAAATCTTTTTGAAGGGACTGCAGTACCTCTTCATTCTTATCGATCGCCAAGACTTGTTTACAGAGCGGCGCCATAAATTGACTGACCACTCCAATCCCACAGCCAATATCCGCAACCACATCATCAGGGCGGATCATCTCCCGCAAGGCTTGCCCATAGGGTACCTCAGGATAATTCCAGTAAGCGGCTGCTTTTTTATATTCTTCAATGTGGCTCATCTTAAGCACTCACCGGAACCAATTTTTTAATCATCATTTCCCGGAGATGACTGATGCCACAAGAAAGGGAAAGACGTTTGAACATCTCCTGTTTATAAGTCGCATCCCACCAGGAACCCGCCAAAGCCGTCACACCTGTACTTTGGAAGGCCTCTTCGATCATTGGCGTCGATGCTCCAACCAGCACAATTTCTCGAGCTTTTTTACACCAATCAAGCAATTGGTCGAGCGTGTTGTTGATAAGTGTGGTTCCGGTGATGAGCATCAGGTCGCACTCAGGCAGCAACTCGCTTTGAAGTTCCATAGGATACGCCTGAGCGGCCCCCTCACCACCATGGCTGCTAAGTCCTCTGTCAAAAATAATGACTCGATCAGCAATGGTTGCTATTTCTTTTGCCACCGGAGGAATGTATCCAATCATTCCAACTGTATCTCCTGGGCGCACATTCAACCCAAATGGGTTTGGCGTCTTTTTTTCGTCAGGCAGGTTCAAACCGCGAGTCGCAGCAGTGATCACAGCCATGCCAACCGCTCGTTGGGCGTCATCTTGTCCTTTGACTACAAGCGAAGCCACTTCAAAAGCAGGTTTGCCGATGATTTCTTGCGCAAATCCGAAAATGGAACAGCCAGCTGGTAAGTTTTGACGCAGAACATAGGAAACTCCGATATCCTCTCCGTCAAGCTCCATAGCAGTGAGTGAGAGACCCAGGACAGCATCTGTGACCTGTCTTCCCGCTAATAAGGGCTCGGCGGCTGCGACAACTGAATCAATGATCATTCTTCCTCCTACAACTTTGGCGCGACACAAACTTTACGTTCAATTCCATCTACTTTAATCAGACGCATTTCCACGCCATATAGATCGCTCAGTAGTTTTTCTGTCAGGATATCCTGCCAGTCACCAAAATGAAATTGAGCCTGCCGGTCGATTACTGCTACCAATCCTTCGAGCAGCAAAACCTGATCGGGGTTGTGAGTGGTAAGGACAATCCCATATCCTTCTGCGGCTAAGTTCTTCACGAGGCGCAGCACTTTGATTTGATTGCCATGATCCAGATGAGCTGTTGGCTCATCCATTAATATCAAGCGGGATTGTTGCGCGATTGCCCGGGCTATTGAAACTTGCTGAAGTTCACCGGTGCTGATGCGAGTGTATGCCTTATCACGCAGATGGTCGATTTCCATTTGAATCAAGGCCTGTTCAGCCCGATCATAATGCTCTGCTTTGGGCTTTTCAAAGATGCCCAACCAGGGGGCACTGCCGGTAACAACATAATCGAGCACGGTAAAGTCAAAAGATGGCATTAACGTTTGCGGTACATAACCAATCACACGGGCAACGTCTTTGGTGGATAGCCCGTTCATATCTTCCCCGTTTATCAAAATCCGACCTTGGTTAGGTTCTCGCAATTTTGCCATACAGGTCAATAAGGTAGTTTTTCCGATTCCGTTAGGACCCAACAGGCAGACAATTTCACCCGAATTCACTTCAAAACTGATATCGCTGAAGATTTGGCGGGTGCCGTTGTAAGAAAATCCGATGTCTTCAAGCCGCATTTGCACTGGCATGTTTAATCCAATCGGGTTTTCTGTTTATAAAGCAAAAATGCGTAGAGCGGTGCGCCAACAAAACCAGTCAAAATTGAAAGCGGGATTTCTACACTTGAAACAGTTCGTGCCAAGGTGTCGATCAGAAGCATAAAGAGCGAACCGATCAGAATTGCCAAGGGCATGGTGCGGGTATTGTCGCTGCCAACGATCAAGCGACCAAGATGGGGAACAACTAGTCCAATCCAGCCAATGGTGCCGCTGATTGAAACCGCGCTGGCAGTCAGCAGACTGGCACAGACGATCACAATGCCACGCACCTGGCGCACATTAACGCCCAAGGTCCGGGCTTCAAGATCCCCAAAAGCTAAGATATTGATTCGCCAGGAGAGCATTAGCAACAAGCTGGAACAAATCAGAAAAACCGGCAAAATAGCCAGGAGTTCCCGCCCCAGGATTGAGGAAAGGCTTCCCATTTGCCAAAACACAATCGATGAAAGTTCAGTTTGCTCTTCGGCAACGAACTTCATGATCGCTAAAACAGAGCTTAAAAAACCGCCCACGATAATGCCTGAAAGGACAAGCATCATGTTGGAGCGATTGCGCAGAATGCGCGGGACCAGGGAGGTGATCAGCACCGCGGTCATGCCACCGATAAAAGCAAATAATTGGCGTGTAACCAAGCCTGCCCCTAAGAGTATCGCAGCAGCAGCACCCACCGCAGCGCCCGAGGAGACGCCCAGTAAGTCGGGTGAAACAAGCGGATTCCGGAAAACACTTTGATAAACCGCGCCCGAAAGAGAAAGCATAGCGCCAATCATCACAGAGGCAAGGATCCTTGGAAGACGAACATTAAAAACAATGCTTTCCATGGTCGGGTCAACGTTTACATTCGCCCCAAACCGGGCGAGCAAGACGTTGAGTACTTTTGATGGGTCGTTACTGTAGCGACCAAGACTGAGAGAAAGAAAAACTCCGAAAAACAACAATACTGACAAAAGCCACAGCCATTGTCTATACTGTTTGTTTGCGGAGTTTTGTTTCGGTTTCAAACCAATATTTTACTACTTTATACCCAACTGTTCTTTAGTGAATGTTTTTCCGTATACGAGGGTATAAAATGCATCAACATCCTGCATCAGGGAGTCCAAATTGTAAAGATCGGGATGTAAACTGTATAAAGCATAATCCACACCGAGCGCTACAGCTGCGGTCGGCTGATCCCAGGGTTCAAGCAAGGAGGGAAATTCAAAAACCTGCTTATTCTTGATGGCGTTGATACTGCTCCAGGTGGGATCATTGAGCAAATCTTCCATTGTGTAGTCAGAGTACGCCGGATACCAAATCACATCTGGATTCCAGGCAACAATTTGCTCTATGTTGACTTCAATAAAACTTCCTGTGCCCTCAACACCACTGACAGCGTTGGTGCCGCCACCTGCTTCAATCAGGCTGGTTTGGATCATTGCCGCAGGCGCGACTGAAAGTTGTGAACTTGCGCCGAGGAAGAGTACTGAAGGGCGTTCAGTTGTGTCTTTGAGCAAGGTCTGTGCTTGTTCAAGTTGAGCGTCCAAAAAAGCAGTAATTTGTTCAGCCCTTTCATCCTCACCCAAAACCTGACCAAGCAATGTCAGGGTTTGTTTTACAGTTTCAAAGCTTTCTGTACTGTCAAGGATAACAACTGCCGGAAGGTTAATCTCTTCAAATTGAGGGACGAGGTCCTGATTACGTTCTGGCAGAATCGCCAAATCTGCACCGGCGGCTACCACGCTTTCAAAGTTGATCGTACTGCCTTTCCCGATTTGAATCAGATCATCATAGGAATCGATGACTTGTTCATACAAACCGCGGGACATTTCTTTGTTGCCAAACCCAACCAGATACTTGCCACCACCACCCATGACAACCGCCGCGTTCAAGGTGGGGTTGTGGGTGCCAACGAGTTTGGTAGCAGGTTTCTCTAAAATCACTTCACGCCCAATCACATCAGTTATTACGATGGGGTTGTCGGTTTCTTCGACTACCTCATTCGTGACCGGCATCATGCATGAACTGAGTAAAAATGTTACAACGAGAACAACAGGAAAAAACACTTTTTTAAACATAGCAACTCCTTATAAGACGTTTAGAATTTTATGCTCATTAATTGAGTACTGTGCGATTCTAACATTAAACAATGAACCTGACATGATTTTTGGCAAATTGCTTTGGTTGAGTGGGAGGAAAAATTTTATTAGGGGATTAGGGAGATTATGGGACTCATTCGTTGGACTTGTTTAAGAAATAGCGGAGAGAGTGGGATTCGAACCCACGGTAGGTACGAGACCTACAACGGTTTTCGAGACCGTCCCGTTCAACCGCTCCGGCATCTCTCCAAACAGGAAGGCAATTATACCTGAGGAATGAGGTATTGAGGATGAAATCAATGATGGAGAACAGGCTTGATACTTCCATCATTCCGTGAGAAATGAATTTTGTAGGGCTAGATTGGAAGCACCGAAAACCTCAGCCCAAGAATTTGTGACGTGCTTCCAATCCGCCTTGCGAAGCCATTTTTTTTACGCATGCATTCGATATGGCGGATTGAGGACGGGCAAGGGCTCATGTTTATTTGGATTACAACGTCCTCAATCTCGCCCTACGTCAACATCTCCTCGCCAATCGACAGCGAAGAGCCTTTACTTCTACTTTACGCAGGATGACAACATCTCTTTACAATTCAAATGTTTGACCTTTGTCGGCGTAGATGGGCACAGGCAATTCGGGGTGTTCGGCGAGCTTGTCAATGAAAGCCGCGGCAGCCGTTTCTTCACCATGTACCAGGATGAGTCGCTCAAGCGTGTCTTTGCTAGAGAGGGCATAATCGATCAAAAGGTTCTGCCCGGCATGCGCGCTTAGCCCGCCGATTGTGACCACCTCAGCTTTGCGGTAATACTCCTCGCCGAAGATGCGTACTTTGCGTTCCCGGTCTGCCAGCCTTCGCCCAAGGGTGTCAGGGGCTTGCCACGAAATGATCAAAATGGTATTACGCCCATCTTCAATATTATTTTTCAGATGGTGTAAAATGCGTCCGCTTTCTGCCATGCCTGAAGCGGATATGATGATCATGGGCTCGTTCCAATCATTCAGGGCTTTGGATTCATCCACACTGCGAGTGAAAATGATGTTGAGATAATCGAGCCCCTGCATGCGGTGTTTAGCGATAAACTGCCAGGTCTCATCATCAAAACACTCGGTGTGCTTTCGATAAAGATCCGAAGCATTGACTGCCAGCGGACTATCTACTACCACCGGTATATCCGGGATGTCGCCGTTTTCGATGGCATCGCTCAGAAAATAGGTCAGATTCTGTGTGCGCCCAATAGCGAAAGCGGGCACAATGACCTTTCCACCGCGGTTGACCGTGCGCTTGACAGCATCAATAAACTCATCATAAGCCTCATCCAAGCTCTCGTGAGGTTTATCGCCATAGGTGCATTCCATCACCACAGTATGGGATGCCTCGGGGAAAACTGGGTCGCGCAGGATCGGCACATCGTAGCGACCGATATCACCGGAAAACCACAAGCGTTTTGGGTTGCCGGCATCGTCCTTGTAATCGAGCACAACGGCTGCAGAACCAAGAATATGCCCGGCTTCGACGAATTGGGCGGTTACACCTGGGATTACCTCTTTTTTCTCCTGGTACCAAAGCGACCGGAATTGCGGCATCGCCATGATGGCATCTTTTTGGGTGTAAATGGGCTCCTGGTCGCGCAAGCCTTGTTTACGCCGTTTTTTGTTGACGTACTTGATGTCGCTTTCCTGGATATGACCAGAATCACGCAGCATGATATCAGCCA
>DOEX01000110.1 GCA_003532515.1 Anaerolineaceae bacterium
ATTGGATTTCGCGAATCTTGGGGCAACCACGATAGTAGTTTTCGTTGGCTTCGAAGTAAACAACACGGTTGTTGTATTCGATGAATTTGTAAGCGCCAGCACCCATGGGGGTGGCGGTCAGGCTTTCCTGTTTGGAAAGATCGCCAAATTCAAAGCCGAACATGTTGTTTTCGTAGTCGTACAGTTCTCTGCTACCATAGTAGTGCAGGGGGGTAATATTGATGCCCAGGATGCTGTAAACAGCGGGGGCTTCATAACCAGTGGTGGTAACTTCGACGGTGTAATCATCAATTTTCTTGATACCGGCGATATTGGGAACACCACCTTCGCCCATGGATTCATCCTGAGGGCCGAAGAGACCGATGAAAGCGCCCTTGACATTGGCAGCAACGTCAGTGCCGGCGGCAGATTCGTAGGGGAATGCAGCGCGGTAATCGTTCTCGTAGGAGAACATGATCTCATTGTAGTAATCTTCCACGGTTGGGAAAGTTTCAACAAGGTCAAAGGTTGCGCCGGAGGGAGCGGTTAATACACCGTCTTCACCGAGTTCACCGAAACCCCACATGAGCATGCCAAGGCCAACTTGCAGACCTTCGTTTTCAGCAACTTCGGTTGGTTCTTTGCCGATGTAATCGAGCGCATAACCTTCACGGTAGTTTTCGTCGACATAAGCAACGATGCCCTGGGCTTCAGCCAAACCAGCGGCTTTCAGTTCATCCCAGACATAGGTTTGCTGTTCAGCAGTCCATGCATCAGTGTCAGCGTGTTCGTGGTCCATTCCAGCGGCGTAGATCTCTTCGAAGAGAGCATCATACTTGTCGTAGACTTCGCTAGTGGTCTGAGTCTGGTAATCTTTCAAACCGACAATCGGGTAAGAAGCCAGAGAGGTGGAGCCAACATAGGAAGGATCCAGATAGGTGTAGTATGTGAAGATGACATCATCAGCAGTCACAGGTTCGCCATCGGAGAATTTCATTCCAACGCGCAGGCGGGCAGTGTATTTGGTGGTATCAGTGGCTTCGTCGTAATCCACAGCGATGTCAGCAGCGCCCTTATAGAGGTAATCGACGCCGTTGTAGTTGTGGGTTTCACCTTCGATTGCATTGTAGACGATACCGCCAACGCGGTCGGTGGTCATAATGCTAATCTGGGTCATACCGGCAACATCCATATCATAGGCAGTATCGCCAAAGAATGGGCTGAACTTCTGTGAGAAGTCCTGATAAGCAACTACAAAGGGGGTGTCAATTGTCGGTGCAGTGGGCAGATTCTCACCAAAAGGCTGATCTTCAAATACTGGAACTACCTCGGTCTCAACAACTTCGGTGGGTTCTTCAGTGGGCTCCTCAGTGGGGGCTTCAGTCTCAACCACTGGGGGTTCTGTTACAACCACTTCTTCAGTGGGTGTGCCGCAAGCGGCGAGTGCAACGCCAAACATGACGAGCACAATCAAAATGGAAAGGTTACGTGCAAATTTACTCATTATTCTCCTATTTCTCCTTGTAAGGTTTGGATTATTATAAATTAATACGAAAATAGTGTCAACAATGGTTAGTTTCGCTAGTCTTCATATTAACTCATTTGCTATTTATCGGAGTTTCCTCCTTTTCTATCACTATTTCGGTTGCTCTTCTGAAGATCAGCCAAACAAGCAGAGCTGCTCCAAGTGCCAATCCGATATAGAGAGCTTCCCGTTCCAGAGCCTGACCGTTGGATGCAAAAATCAGGTAAGCCAAGGCTCCTACCATTCCGATTCCCATCAGAATCAGGTAGAAGCGGCTCATACCTACAACTCTTTGGTACGACAAGCCCATTTCTTCATTGCGATATGCTCTTTTTGTTCCCGGAATTCTCAAGATCCCTTCCGCAAGAAAAAATAACGGCAAAAAGGATCCTGTGTAAGGTATCACCATATAAATCTTGTACAGTCCTGGGTTATTGACCAGCCCTGCACCAACGTGCAAAGCCAGTGCTGCCACGAAAAACAGGATGAACTGCAATTTAAGCTGTTTGATCTGGGATTCTTCCAGGTTCAATCGGAAATATTCACCACTATAGATTGCGGTCTTTTTTACCCGACCTTTTTCATCTTCTGTTTCGACTAGGTCATAGTCCTTTATGTATTTTTTCGAGGCCATAACAGTTAACTATTGAATTATACCAAATATTTCTTGATTTATCCGAAGGAACTATATCAACTATCGGGAAATCATTGTGCTAAATAATTACCCTCCTGGACCATGCCAGGTCAACCCTACATTTTTCTTTTACCTACTCAACAGGTAAAAACTTCCATAAATCCGCGAAGGAACCATTTTCAGGCACACTGACCCTGGGTGATGAAACCCATAAGCGATATTGGGGCATTAATGCTATCGCTGGCAGGTACGCTGTCATCAAGCCGGCATCATCCAAACCTTCTTCCCCAGGCAACCTGGTTGATACTCCCCAACAGGCTTCATTAAATTCTGGACTGTTCAACCCTGCCAGGTTGGTACCCACCCAACTATTAATAGAAGAGGGTACCTGGTCGCTGGTATACAATTGGCACAGGTTCAAATGTTCCGGCTGCCATGAAACCAGGGCAAGCTCAAAGTTACGTCCAAAAACCAATCCATCAGGACCAGGACGGTACAACTCACTGACAGGTAAGGCTTGCAAACTCACAGCCACGCCGCAGATGGCTAATCGGTCTGTGATCATTCTGGCTATATCCTGGTCCAGTCGGCTTTGCCCGCTCAAAAGATTCAACCGTAGTTCAGTTCCATCCAGGACATTGCTGACTGTCTGCGCGACTCGCACGCCATCGGGAGACGCCTCAGGTATCACCCAACCAATCTCCTCCAACGCCTGGTTTGCATCAATTTCACCGGCTTCCTGGCTGTCCAGTCCCAGTGGAATGCTTTCTGGCAAACGTGTTGCCAGGTATTCACGCAAAAGAGTATTCGGCTGCAGGCATGCTGACAGGGCTTTTCTGGTTGCCAGATTTCCGAGGATGTCCTGTCTCTCACTGGTCCACTGGCTGTAAAGCCCGCTATCGTAAGCAGCCGGTTGGATCCCGAACACCAGTTGCTGTACCGGTTCCCAGCTTTCTGCAAGAATCGTATTTTGAGCTGCCAAACTTTCTAACTGGCTTTTTTCCAGTGCCTCCAGCTGATATGTTTTGTCCAAAACATCACATTGCCCAGATTCCAGTTTTTGCAGTGCGGCATCCAGGCTAGGTTCCACCTGGAAGACCAACTTATCAAAAGCTGGCAAACCTTGCTCAACCATCACAAAATTGTGGTTTTTCTCCAGAACGATCTGGCTGTCCGCTTCCCAGCTGACCAATCGGTACGCTCCCCAGCCTGCCGGCATTTGGGTGGCGAGATCGGCAGTGAGCAGTTCTTCATCAGACATGTCACTTAACTGGTGTGAAGGCATTGGTTGCCACAAGATATCCTCAAGGTCGCGGGGAACGTAACCTGGAATACCCGTCCAAACCAGGGTGTGGTCATCGGGAGCAATCAGGCTGTCGGTGCGTTCAAGCGCCCACTGATAGTGCCCCAGGCGGCTTCTTTCTGCCAGGTGATAAGAAAAAACAAAGTCTTCCGCTACCAGCGCTTCACCATCAGACCACTTTAAACCCGGTAGCAGTCTAAAGGTGACTGTAAATTGGTTCATCTGGTATTCCTGTTCGAAGTTCCAGGTTACAGGGTTGTCGAGTGAGTAATTGACAGCGTGTTCAATTTGGGTACCCTCAGCCAGGTAAACAACTTTACCTGCTGCATCCAATACAGGCTGACCAACTTTAACCGGTACAGACTGGAGCAGGATACCACTATTTTCTTCGGTAGGGATATTTTCAAAAAACAGACTCTTGTTCGTACCTGCTTCTGTCTCAAGTAAGTCAGTATAAATTGCCGCAAAAACACTTTTCTTGGCTCTGTTCTCATTGCCATCGTAACGATACAGCCCCAAAGGCTCCTCAGCCATGCAGATATTCAAAACCAGGGGTGGAATTTCGGTAGGAGTTGGGGTAGGTGCCAGAGTGGCAGTATTGGTGGCTGCGTTTTGAGTGGGAACCATACTGGTCTGAGGTTGGTCGTTACCACAGGCAGCCAAAAGCAGGCTGATCACTAAAACAACAAGAAGCGCTCTTGACCGTTTCATTCTTCCTCATCCTCCATCGTACTACCGCCGAACCGTAGTCTCAGGTAAGAGTCATACCTTTCAGGGTGAATTTCACCTCTGGTGACTGCGTTTCGGACAGCGCAACCAGGTTCGTGAGAATGACTGCAGTCATTAAACTGGCATTCAGGAACCAGAGGAGCGATTTCTCTGAAGTAAGCGTCCAATTCCTCGCCTTCGATATCCCACAAAGCCAGCGTACGCAAGCCAGGGACATCGGCGATGTATCCTCCGTCTGGCAGCGCAAACAATTGCCGGACCTGGGTGGTATGGCGTCCTCGTCCAGATTCCTGGCCAACTACACCAGTTCCTAATTGAACGCCTGGCAAAATTCGGTTGATCAGGCTCGACTTCCCGGCGCCAGATGGTCCTGCCAGAGTAGTCAGCTTACCAGCCAAATGTCGGCGCATTTCTTCCACGCCTTCGCCAGTCTTGGCAGAAACATACACAACGTCATAACCGATATCTTCGTAAAGTGAGAAAATTTCACGGGCTTTTTCAATGCCGCATAAATCGATCTTGTTAACAACAATGACCGCCGGGATATGCGCCCTCTCTGTCACTACCAGGAAACGGTCGAGCATTCTGCGGCGCGGTTCAGGGTTGGCACAAGCAAAAACCAGCATTGCCAGGTCAGCATTAGCCAGGATGATTTGTTGATAGTTATAGTTGACCCCGGAAAGTTGACGTGAGAATACGCTTTTGCGAGGCAACACTTTTTCAATGCTGCCGGTCATATCCGGCTGCGGATTGATCAGCACCTGGTCGCCAACTGCCACCAGGTCTCCTTCCGCCCGCCCCTTGCGTAAGCGTCCCCGCAGACGGCAGAGATAATCCCCGGAGTCAGTGTGCACATCCTGGTATCCCGCCTGTGTGCGGACAACCAATCCCTGGATCAGATCAGGCATGCGCCTCGTTATCTATGCGCATTATTCCTCGTCGGGCTGAGCTGGGATATATGGAGCGGACTCCCAGGGCATGATGCCGCCGGCATTCTCCATATTCGTGAAGTAGAGCGAGACGATCCGCCTGAAGAGCGGCGCTGCCATTTCTGAACCTTCGCCAGCATTCTCTAAAATGATCGCGATAGCGATATCCGGTCGATCAGGGTCTTCCTCAAAGGTATAACCTGCAAACCAGGCATGCGGCGTGCCAGTAGAATTTTCAGCCGTTCCGGTTTTTCCTGCGATATTCCATGGGTAATTTTGGAACTGGAAATTCGCTGTACCGCTTGGGTTACGAATGACCATGGTCATCGCTTGCTGGACTGCTTCAAGGTTTTCAGGTGTAACAGGCAACGTACCAATTTCTTTTGGCTCAAATTTGTAGATTGGTTCTTGCCCGGTCATACCAATCCGGTCCACAACGGTGGGTTGGTGAAGGGTGCCGCCATTACCGACCGCAGCCACAAAATTGGCGATCTGAAGCGGGCTGTTTTGCAATGTGCTTTGCCCGATCGCCATCTGGACGTATTCGTTGATGTCGGTAGGAGTCATATTGATATTGCCCTCGAATTCAGGGATCTCAATGCCAGTTGGCTTTCCGAGCCCAAACCCGGCCGCAACATCAGGGATTGCTGTTTGGTATCCGTCATTCCAAAGGGTATAAGCAATGTGCCAGAACCAGGGGTTACAGGAACGCATCAAACCCTGTTGAAGCGTCAGCAAACCAGAAGCACCAAAACCTTTATCGTAGGTCCAGTCTTTCCCAACCCAGCCGTCCAGCTCATACCAGAGACTGTCGCAGAAATAAGGATAATCTTTGGTGAACACGCCTGTTTCCAAAGCAGCTGCCATGGTAACGATTTTGAAAACTGATCCGGGTGGGTAGACGCCTTGTGCTGCCCGATTGTACATCGGGTTGTAAGGATTTTGCGTCACTTCGGCGATGGAATAGGATGTGTAAAACTGTCCCACAAACACGTTGGGGTCAAAGCCAGGGGTAGAGACCATCGCAATTACTTTGCTTGTGTCCCTCTCCATGACGACAATAGCGCCAACATTATCGCCCATGCTTTGTTGCAGCCAATATTGCAGCTGGCTCTCGATGGTTGTATAAATTGACTGGGCTGGTTTAGCGTCTGATTCAGCGATTTTTGTCAGCACTTGCCCTTGCTGATCTTTGACATACAAGTCCGCCCCATGGGTTCCAGCCAGATACTGCTCACCCCAGGCTTCCAAGCCGGAGTATCCGATTTTTTCATCGCCGGTGTAACCCAGGCGCTGGTAGTATTCCAGGTTTTCCGCCGGCACATTCAGGACATAGCCAGTCACATGAGGGGCAATGCCGCCGTCATGGTAAAAACGCGCTTTGAAACTTTCCAGACCTATTCCTGCATAAGAAGTTAGGCGGTCGTAATATTGTTCTGCCACTTCAGCAGTAATATCGCCAATGATGGCATATTGATAACCTGCCACATTGGCATATTCCGCCCGAATACTGTCTTCTGGTCGCTCGAGAATTTCTGCTAAAAGCGCTACCATGTCGTTTTCAGTATCTTCTTCGATGTTCCCAGGTGTCACCGTGATCGTCACGACATCTTCAAACGATACCAGGGGATAATTATTCGACGCATCAGAGGCGTAGATGTTACCTCTTGCAGGAACTTCGATGACCAGCTCCAGGTAATTACCACCAGCCAACTCGGGCAACATCATGCCGGCATCCCATTGAACATGCCAAACGCCATCTTCAAGAATCATGTTCATGATGGTTTGGCGGCTGATTGTACCCAATAAGGCGGTGTCGTAATCGACCTGGTAATTCACCTGAGCGGTCGTGATGTTTAACATTGTGGAAAGAATTTGAAATTCGACCCCTTGCATAGTCAGTTTTTTGGCGGTATCGCGGTGGCTGTTCTCAAAATCTTCGGGGGTAACAGCGTCTTTTGTCAACCGGCTCAGCTGCTCATACATAGACTGGTAGTCTTCAATCTTCCAGAATTCCATGTACGCTAAAGCCGCTTCTTCAACATCCGGACCAGAATCGATATTTACATTGGGAGTTGGCAGTGGGGCTATCGCTGTTGGTTCCGCGGTTGGTGTGACAGCAGCGTTCTGGTTACAGGCACTCAGCAGGATAGCCAAAATGATCATGAAGGTCAGATACTTAGAAATTGTTTTCATTTTTCTGCTCATTTAATATGGAAGGAAAGACTTCGCAATTGATGTCATTATACCGCTGACACAAATCCGCAATTTCGACGTCCATGCTAACCCCGGCTTTTTTTAGCAATCGGTAAACGTGGCAAAGGGGTAAGCCCATCACATTGGCATAGCAACCCTCAACTTGTTCCACCGGGTGGAATTGACCGTCCTGGATGGCATAACCACCAGCTTTGTCCCGATAGTCATTCCGGGCAAGGTAGGCATCGATTTCCTCATCCGAGTAGTTTCGCATTTTCACTAATGTCAGGCAAACTTCGCCCGCAATCGTGTCTTCTTCACCATTATGCAAAGACAGGGCTGTATGCACACGGTGGGTCTTACCGCGCATCAGTTTCAAGATCCATTTCGCATCTTCCAGGTCAACTGGTTTGCCCAAAACCAACCCTTCCAGGTCAACAATGGTGTCGGCTGAAAGAACCAGTTCGTCGGTCAGCACCTCAAGTGTCTGTCCTTTTTCTAAAGCCATGCGTTCCACATATTGCCTTGGGCTTTCTGACCCAAACTTTCGTTCGTCGATATCGGCAGGTCGTTTGTTAAAAGGAATGCCTAACAAGCGTAACAATTCGTTTCTACGCGGTGAACCAGAGGCAAGGATCAATTTTCTTTCAACCATATCAAGAGCAAATTTTATCATGAGAGAAAAGGTCTTTTGATTATGCATCTCTATTCATATTGGTGAGATCGTACGAACGGGTTCCAAAACTATCGCTGATGTATGACGAATTGAGAATAATTTTGAACCCCACCCCTTCTTCCCCCTCCCTGTGCTTCGCTGGAGGGGGCGTGAAATATTCCTGCATATTTCTAAGGGTAATGTGGTGGTGGGACTAACCTTTACAGGGTAATAAAGCCCCCTCCGTAAGGTCAAATTAGCACTGTCTTGGGAGACCTGACAGTCAAATCACGCACTCGGTGAGGACACCGGTGCGATCAACATAGTACGATTATTCTGCTTTTTTTATCTGGTAATTGTCAAAATCTCTTGCCAGCCAGGTTTGCGGAAATACCGCTCTGGCTTCGTCCAAAATATCATCATCGCGATATCGACGCGAGAGGTGCGTGAGAATCAGCTGACCTGCTCCAGCTTCTTTTGCCAGGGTTGCCGATTGTTCAGCTGTACTATGACCAAAAGTCTCAGCCATTTCACGCTCTTCAGTTAAATAGGTAGCTTCCATTACCAACCCATCGACCCCTCGTACGTGTTCAAGCAGCTTTTCTGGTCTGCCCACATCTCCAACCACTGCCAGGCTTGTTCCTGGAACTTCAGGACCAAGAACCTGGTCGGGTTGGATGACGCGTCCATCAGTCAACGTAATCGCTTTTCCCGCCACCAGATCCTTGCGCCAGGGTCCCGGCGGAATTCCCAGCGCTTCAGCGGCCTGGGGAATAAACGGTCGTCTGCCAAACTCATCGAAACGAAAACCCAGCGAGCCAGACCCACGATGGTCAACCGCAAAGGCGGTGATTTGAAACTTATCGGTAGAGAAGATCAGACCAGGTTTGATGTCAAACAAATTGACCGGGATCGGAGCAGGCTGTCTGCGCAAAACCACACCGTTGATCAGGTCATCCACTCTTTCCATAGTGTGTCGGCTGCCGTAGAGATTGACTTCATCAATCGCTTCCCAGCGTAGAAAAGTTGAAAGTAAACCCGCCAGCCCTAAAATATGGTCAAGATGCCCATGGGTTAATAAAATATGGTTCAGGCGTTTAAACCCGATGCCGCTCTTAAGAATTTGGCGTTGAGTGCCCTCACCGCAATCTACCATGAAACGATACTCATCGTGTTGCACGACAAGCGAGGAAAGACCACGTTTAATGGAAGGGGCAGAGGCAGACGTGCCTAAAAAGGTTAGTTCAAACAATTGACTTAGTGCCTTTGCTTATCCTGGATTTTGGCTGATTTTTCCGATTTGTTTGAAGGCATTTACAGCAGTCAAACCCAATTGCAGACCTTGTGATGCTGTGATAGGCAACTTGTTCGAACTTTCTTCAGAGGTCGCAATAAAATTCAAGGCAGCCTTATATCCAAGAAAAGCTCCCAATAGCGTTCCGACGATCAGGGTAATTGTCTTAATATTTTGGTTCATGAGTTAATTCCTTTTATCAAAAAGCCTGGTGTTCAAACTGCGTACCACCTGCTTTGCCTTTTCGCGATTTTGGTTCAGGCTCAGGATGGGTTGGACGCTGATGTCAGCTCCTTTACGGATATACCAGCGCGTCTTTTCCAAGAACTGCAAAGCCTTCAAGCCCGCTGGCGGGATTACAGCCTTCAGTTTTATAAAGCCATAAATAATACCTATGAGAAGAATCAGATTGATGAGGGCAATAAACAATACTGGTAATATCACCAGCACGGTTGCCGCGCCGCTTACTTCAGCAACTCCCGGGCTGAAACGTCCATTCCGGATGATCAGAAAAACCAGACCCGCTAACAGTAAAACGGAAAACAAGACCACCGGAAAAATAATCTGCCAGAAACGTTCTTGCTTGTGAGCCTTGACGGCAGGAGTTTCAAAGTAGCTGCTGGTTTCTTTCGCTTCCATAGCAGTATTTTAACACGAGAAAACGGATTGCTGTTGAATGTAGAGGAAACATTTATTCAAACCCGTTCTCTTCGCGAAATTGCCAAAGCAAACAAGGTGTAGACGGCAGGGGCTTTTTTTATCCGTTTGACCGTGGCAAAGCGGTTGCAAATATTCTGTGAACTTACCAAATTTAGCGGGTGGATAATTTGTTGCCGGTAATTTTTTTAAAAACCACTTAAATTGGCTTCATAATTTTGTATAATTACTGTATAATTTATTTAAGAATTAAACACCTGGACATGGTTCATAACTGGACCTTGGGCTTTAAGTGATTTGACAATTGGTTAGTATGTGGATCGGTTGGGTAGCGCCCACCGACTTTTGGAATTTTTCGCCCTTATCGCATAAGGGCTATGAAACAAAGGCGAGACGGCAGTTGATAGTTAACAATTTTTAGTTAAAACTGAACTCTTAATTGTGGTCGGAACCTGAACCGATTCCCAAAAAACGCATCTACCCTTTTTCAAGTAAGGAACTTAAAGCCATGGTCATGAACCCTGGCTTTTTTGATAACAATGGCAAATTTAATTACGGACATTCAAGCGCAGAAGCGCAATCGCAACCGGGTAAATATCTACCTGGGCGGTCAATATGCTTTCTCACTCGACAGAATGGCAGCTGGCTGGTTAACAGTTGGCCGCGCTCTGAGCGATGAAGACATTTCTCGTCTTCAGGAGAAAGATGAATTCGAGACCGCTCTGAACCGGGCGATGCACTTCCTCAGTTTTCGCGCCCGCTCCCAGCAGGAGATGCAAACCTATCTTCTTAAAAAGGGATTTGAACCTGCTCTGATCGACCGCGTGATCACCCGACTGAAGGAAGAGAAGTTGGTCGATGATCTCGATTTCGCCCAAAACTGGCTGGATAGTCGCCAGAGGTTTCGCCCACGCAGCAAGAGTTTGATGAAACTCGAACTACGTCAAAAAGGCGTTGCCGAGACCGAGATTGACCAAGCTCTCCAATCTTCGAACCTGGATGATCTGGAATTAGCCTTGACTGCCGGTAGAAAACTGAGCCGCCGTTATCAACTCCTTGACAAGCTCGAATACAACCGAAAACTTGGTGCTGCCCTGCAGCGCCGGGGTTTCTCTTACGGAATTGTCCGGGATTGCCTTTCACTTTTGTGGAAGGAAAAGTCAGAACCCTCAGGTGTGGAACAATAGAAAATGGAGCAACTGACAAAATGAAAATCTTTTTACAACAAAATTCACCAGGACTTGGTCCTATGCTTTTTGTGTGGATCGGTCTCGCCTTGCTGGTCGGTGCCCTGGTTGGGTACTTGATTTTTTCGACGATCCGCAAGAACAAAGAAGAGAAGCTGAAACAAACCAGCAATGACATTCTGGCTGAGGCGCGTGAGAAAGCCCGCCAAGCCGAACTCGATGCCAAAGACCAGGCACTCAAAATCATTCGCGATGCCGAAAACGAGATTAAGAACCGCCGAATCGAGCTCAACAAGGAAGATGACCGATTGGTCAAACGCCG
>DOEX01000012.1 GCA_003532515.1 Anaerolineaceae bacterium
CGCTCAGCTTCCAGACGGGATTCTTTTTCAGCTTCAAGCAACTTAAGATTAAAAAGAGTGATCGTTGCTTGATCGATGAGCACTTTTAGTTGCTGCAGTTCAATGTGGTTAAATCGTACTTCGTGATCATAAAAGACAAGTAGACTCCCGCGCCACTCTCCTAACGCAATCAGGGGGAAAATCACCATAGAGTGGATTTGTGCTTCAAGCAGAACGTCTCGTACTACAGGTGACAAGCGTGATGATGTTTTTATCCCATTTAACACCATCGTCCGCTTCGGGTGGAGCAGCACTAAAAATGAGGCGTCTTCGTAAAGAGTGGATTCATGAGGCCAGGGGGGCACGTCCTGGTTGGCTGACCAACTTGCAGTCACTTCAAGTTTGTGAATTGGTTCTACTTTTGGATTATCAAAGAAAAGTAAAGTTGCTCGCCGTGCGGTGCGCAATTCATGCGCGGACATCAGTGTTTTGAGTACCAGTTCGGGCTTACGGGCAAGGCTCATCTTGTGGCTGAGGTCGAATTGTTCTTGAATACGGTTAAGTGTTTTATGCTGGGTTGACTCACCCCTTTTCTGGTCTGTAATATCCCGGGCAATGCAGAATTGATAATTAGGCTCTCCAGTGTCATCATGGACGAGGAAAGTACGCGCAAGGATCCAGCGGAAGCTTCCATCCGGGCGCAGAATCCGGTAAACCAGGTCAATGGGTTTATGGTCGTCGTGGGAACTGGCAACCAGTACTTGCACGCGATCCTCTGGATGTACACTTTCGATCAGGATCCCGGGGTCTGCGTAAAGACTTTCACACGGACGTCCCCACACGGTTTCAAAAGCTGGACTGACATAAAGAATTTGTCCGGAATTAACGTCACGCAGCCAAAGAACCTGATCAATATTTTCTGTGATTTGCTTCAGGTAAGTTTCATTCATGATCAGGTTGTGCAAATCCTGTAATGTGGTCTTCTTGGCGGGCATGGCTTTTTCCGAATTTGGCGTGGTTATTCGAAGATGTTCGTTATATGTAAAACTCTTATCAGAGAGGTTGCGCGGTTTTTTGTCAGACTGTTTCATTACGATAATTATAAGGTACACTGACGAGGAATTAACAATACTTAAATTCGAAACACGACCACTGCGGGAGTCTCGAGACCTCCGATTTACAAGACGCTCCGAAATGGAAAAAAACTACAAGGTTGGTGAGAAATTAATGTCTAGAAATTCAAATATTGAAAAAATCAATTGGAAAGTATTCTTCAAAGATAACATACACAATATTGCTGATGCCGCAGTCGTACACCATCTCTTCCAAGACTAGTAAACAGAATTAACACCCCATAGCACTGACCTGGGGCACCGCAAATGTGATTTCTCCCATGCGGGTTTTCACACTCTTGGGTTTGAAATCGTTAGCATGACCTTTCCGACCCTCGGTACGTTCATACTGCTCAGCCTGCAAGAATTTAGATCTTTCAACCTGCAGGGCGTTGTTGATCAGTATACGCATCATCTCTGGTACAGCTTCCAGTCCTTATTCCACAATCTCGTCTGCAAAGGTATAATCATTTTGGTGAGTCATTTCCAGTCTCCTTTCTGTCTCCAACTTTAAGGACACTTCTGACTCACCGTTTTTGTTAAGGTTCGGTATTTTACAGAAAGAATGTTACAACAACTATTCATAACCTGTATTGCTGCATGCACCATTTTAATCAAATTCTTTGCCGGAGAAAGAAATCATATTTGCCAACTTTATTAAATATCAGAAGACGCTCGCAGTTTCCGCGGACTCAGGATTTTGACTTATTACCTAATGGTCAGTGGTTTGAATCCACTCCCCCGTTACTTTTTTTAGAACGCTCTCGTAGGGCATTTTTATATTAATATTGTATGAAATAATCACTGATTACGAATCAGTAGGTTTCGCTCTGGAGCCGCACGAGGAAACTTAATACAAATCTCCAAGTAAGGATCCGAGTGAAGCTCAAGTTGAGAAATACTCATTCCTACTGTCAAATTGAAGCGGGTTCGTTAGGAGAGCCGAGACTACATCCTGTCTGAAGTATTGCAAGGTTCAGCCCGCAACTGTAGTCAAGATATTAGTTCCCAAACAATTTTATTAAGTAGAATCAAAAACGAATTGTTTTATAGAATGGAGGAATGCCTTGGTAAATCGAATAAGACGCATCATTCAATCCAATTTCTCTGGATATAATGCCATAACGATAATGAGGAGGCAAACCGAATGCAATCTAAATCTCAATTCGAGTCCACGCCTTCGATCAAGGTGATCGGGGTAGGTAGAGGCGGTTGTAATGCAGTCAACCACATGACAGAGGAGGGGCTTAAAGGTATTGAGTTCATCGCAGTAAACAGAGACTCACAAGTCCTTTCGCAATCAAAAGCGTCCAAACGTTTGTTTATTGGTGAATTGGTCCACCACGGTTTAGATGGCGGTGAAGACCCTAAAAGGGCTGAAAAAGCAGCCGAAAATTCGGCCGATGAGCTAAGCAAGGTCATCCGCGATGCTGATATGATCTTCATTGTATCAACGATGGGTGATGGCACTGGTACAGGAGCCGCACCGGTAGTAGCACGTATTGCCAAACAGGCTGGCGCGCTGACAATTGGTGTCGTCACTCAACCATTCACTTTTGAAGGCACACGTCGAATGCAGAAAGCAGTGGAGGGTATAAATAACTTAAGGAAGCATGTGGACACGTTGATCGTCTTTAGCAATGACCAGATAAAAGAGATTGACAAACACGCCAGTTTGGTTGAGGCATTCAAGGTTGTCGACCATAAAATATTCCAGGGAATCAAAGGTATTTCCGACCTCCTGACCGCCCCGAACTTGATTTGCTTAAACCTTGCTGATCTACGCTCAATCATGAACGGAGGTAAACTGGCGCAGATGACTGTCGGAAAGGCTTCCGGGGAAGATCGAGCACGCGTGGCCACCGAGAAAGCAATTTCATCCTGCCCGATGGATTTCCCCATGAACAAAGCTGATGGCATTCTCGTTAATTTTACCTGTAGCCCAGACCTGGCCCTCATCGAAATCAAACTGGCAATTGATTTGATTCGCAAGTCTGCCCGTCCAAATGTGAATATCCTCTTTGGAGCTCTGATCAACCCGGATCTAATTGATGAATTTCAGGTAACGGTCTTTACCAACGGTTATGAAAGCCTTGATGCTCGGAGGGTGAACCGCAGTTTCTTTGATTTGGATATCTAGAGGATTCAAATGGCAGTTTTTGTGATGCCAGGCTTGCTCTGAAGGGCTAGGTTAGCCTGGTCCTTTGAAATGGTGAAGTAGTGAACAGAAATATTACCTCTCGATTATTCTGCCAGTGAATTGGAAGCCATATAGATCAAATTTGTCCTGGCAGAAACGACTTGCTCGTTCTAAGAATGGGATTTTTGGGGCAATGGGGTCACGAATCAATCCCATTGCTGCCGACTCTGAGGTAAATGTTAATATCCTCATTCAGTCAACAAGAAAAGTAAAAGGGATTGATCGAAGTATAGTTTCTATGACTCTATGATATCATTTGCAATATTCCAAGTATGAGTGCTATGACAAATGAGTGATTAGAGCTGGTTATTAGTATCATCTATAAGAAGGTGAAGACATGAATTATCCAAGTATCTTCAACGACGTCATTGGACCAATTATGCGGGGTCCTTCCAGTTCACATTGCGCCGCATCGCTTCGCATTGGCAGAATGGCGCGTGATCTGATGGCAGGCGAGATTAATTCCGTGTTGATCGAGTTTGATGCCAACGGCTCGCTTGCGACAACTCACACCAGCCAGGGTTCCGATATGGGATTGTTTGGTGGTTTACTGGGATGGAATGCCACCGATGAGAGACTTTTTGATTCGGTAAAAGCAATTCGGGAAGCTGGAATTAACATTAATATTCAAATTTCCGATTATGGCGCCAACCATCCAAATACGTATAAGTTGACATTAGCTAATAAAAAGGAGAAACACTCGATCACTGCCATTTCTGTTGGTGGGGGCATGATTGAACTCATTGAACTGGATGGATGCCCAGTTTCCATGGCTGGTGATTACTACGAGAACCTGATTTTTCTAAATCATAACGTAAGTGGTGTTATCGAGTTTCTAAAAAAACGAACAAACGCGGATCAGATTCTGGTTTTGGAAAATCCCGGTTCCCAGATCATTGAGTTGAAATCACAGGAAGTGCTTGACGATGTCATTATTGCTGAACTGGTGAACGAGTACAAGGTCCGTTCAGTGAGGCATTTGTTACCTGTATTGCCAGTCTTGTCGCGGCAAAATGTCCGGGTGCCATTTATTACGTGTGAAGAAATGTTGAAGTATAACGAAGACAAAGGCTTGGCTTTGTGGGAGCTTGCATTGCATTATGAAAGTTCTCGAGGGAATCTCTCGCACGAGCAAGTCATTAAGGAAATGCAGCACATCGTCGATATATTGAATCATTCGATACAGCAAGGACTTAAGGGAACAAAGTATGAAGACCGCATTCTCGGGGTCCAGTCTGCTCGTTTTCTGGAATCGATGAAGAGTAACCAACTTCTGCAATGCGGCATCCTAAACCAGATCATCCTATATATCACTTCGATGATGGAGGTGAAAAGTTCTATGGGGGTGATCGTGGCATCGCCTACTGCCGGATCTTGCGGTGGTCTGCCGGGCGCGTGCATTGGTGCCGCCAGCGCGATGGGGTTACCACTTGAAGAAGCCACCAAAGCTATGCTTGCTGGCGGGTTGATTGGTGTGTTTATCGCGGCACATGCCACTTTTTCTGCGGAGGTTGGGGGCTGCCAGGCGGAATGTGGCGCTGGCTCGGGGATGGCTGCAGCAGCCCTGGTGACATTAGGGAACGGTACAACACAACAAGCAGTTGATGCTTCTTCGATCGCACTTCAGAATATCCTTGGTATGATTTGCGACCCAGTGGCTAACAGGGTGGAAGTGCCTTGTCTTGGAAAGAATGTTATGGCAGCGAGCAACGCTCTGACGTGTGCCAACATGGCTTTGGCAGGGTATGATCCCGTGATTCCGTTGGATGAAGTGATCGAGACGATGGATCGAGTGGGTAAGAGCATCCCTGCTGAGCTTCGTTGCACGGCTCTTGGGGGATTGTCAATTACGAAGACCTCCAGGGCAATAGAGCAACGCTTGCAAGAAAATTTGTTAAAGGAACAATAATCGGTCACGGAAAAAAGATAGAGAACTGCACATAGAATCGTTGAAAAAATTAACAAAGAAACGAAGAAATCTTCGATTCTTTGTTTTTTTATGTTTGTCATGTGGATATCAGTAATGGGTTTCAATTTATGCAAAAAAATCTATGGCAAATGGTAGAGGGGCAATCATTATGCACGTATTGTGGGAATAATAAGAGTATTTTCTGCTGTTTTGCACATAACTTCAAAATTCCCTTATTGACTTCGTTGTTTCGATTTGCTATAATTGAAAATATCTCGCGCAACCGGTTGCGCAACCGGTTCTATAAGAACAAGTGACAATTCATCTTATTCTCCGGAGGGGTAGCATTGAAACAGGCAACTATGAAGGATGTAGCGGATCTAGTGGGTGTCTCAAAGACAACTGTGTCACATGTCATTAACTCTTCCCGCTTTGTTGAAGAAGAGACGCGCCGGAAAGTCTTGGATGCCATCCAGGAACTAAAATATCGACCCAGTGCCGCGGCGCGAAGCTTAACCACAAAGAAGACAGGAATAGTTGGTATCGTTATTTCCGATTCGTCTAACCCGTTTTTTGGCGAGCTTCTTTTGAGTATTGAGGAAGTTCTACGTCCCCGAAATTATGCGCTGATTATTTGCAACACTGCTGAAACGTTGGATTATGAAGCACATTACTTGGACCTACTCTTGAATCAGCGTGTGGATGGCATTATCGCCGCGGCAACCAGTCAACCTTGGATTGAACTATCAAAAGCAAAAATCCAACAAACGCCGGTTGTTTTTGTCGACCGTGCTTATGATAACTTTGATGGTTATTATGTTGGAGTAGACAACCGTGCCGGCGCATACCTTGGTACTCAGCACCTGATTCAACAAGGGTATCGAAAGATTGGTGTCTTAGCTGGCATGGACCGCCTTTCTACTATGCGAGAGAGGTTGGATGGGTGTTGCCAAGCATTGAAGGATGCTGGAATCCCAATCAACTATGATTGGTTTATACGATCTCAATTGAGCCCAGAAGGTGGTCGCCAGGCAATGCGGGAGTTCTTGAACCTACCCGATCGTCCTGAAGCGTTATTTATCAATAACAATTTGTTGGCATTGGGTGCATTGCTGGAAATCAGCGATCGTCACATTGATCTGCGAAATGAGTTTGGCATTGTTGTGTTTGATGATCATCCCTGGGCAGCAGTTTCGAGCCCGGCACTCACAGTGGTCAGGCAACCTACTAAGCAAATCGGGCAGGCTGCTGCTGAAATGATTCTATCTTTGATAAAGGAAGAACCAGTTCCTGAGAAGAGCGTTGTATTTTCCTGCGAGTTGATCGAACGGCAGTCAAGTCAAAGATATAAAGATTAACTTTAAGTTTCTTTAAATTTAATTTTCACCATGACATGAAAAATACGCTTTTTCAAAACTGAATATTTTCCAACTGCGTAATAGTTGTTTATCAGGAACCGTTTTTGAAATGTTATTTTAGTTTTAAGATAACAGTTCGATGGTAATAAATAAGTCGCCATAACTGTTATGCGACTTTTACGATAAATTCGGATTTGCGAAGGGTGTTGATATGAATAAAGAATTCTACGTTGAAAACCGCCGTAAAATGGCTGCCAGGATGTCAGATGGCGATGTCATGCTTTTCTTTAGTGGAAGACATGTACGTAAAACCGCTGATGAAGATTACTCGTATTTTACCAACCGTAATTTCCTGTTTCTTACTGGTATCAAGCAGGAACAATCCGCACTGGTGATACAAAAACGAGACGTCGATTTATCTGAGAGCCTTTTTGTTCTGAAACCAGAGCTGGCACGCGAAATCTGGACCGGGCGGCGGTTCACCCTTGATGAAATAACTGCGTTTAGTGGTATCGAGCGCATTGATGATATCAACAACCTGCAAAAATCTCTAGACAAGTTGTTGTCCTCCCGGAGTGCAATCACCTTGTGGCTTTGTTTTGATGCGCTTGTTCCAGAAGATGCGGTTTCTCTGGAACAGGATTTTGCGAAAACAATTCAACAAAAGTATCCTCATGTTGTCATCCACAATAGTTATCCGTTGGTTTGCTCGCTTCGAAAAATCAAGACGCCCGAGGAAATTGATGCAATCCGTAAGGGTATGAAGATCACCGAAGCGGGTATTCGCCGTTTGATACAGATTGCAAAACCCGGGATGATGGAATACGAACTTGAAGCTGAATTCAACCACGAGCTAGCCTTACATGGACAGCGTCATACTGCTTTCCCCTCGATCATTGCTTCGGGTGAACGGAATTTTTATTTGCATTATTCGCAACTGTATGGGCGTGTTGGCGATGGTGAGTTAATCCTCTCGGATGTAGGTGCTACATACGATGAATATTGCACAGACATCTCGCGCGTTTTTCCAGCAGACGGTCATTTCAGCGAGAAGCAGGCAGCGATATACAATATCGCTTTCGAAGCCAACCGGGCGGTGATGGATCAAGTGCGTCCTGGCGTGCCCTTCACCATGCCGAACCAGGTATGTAAGGGTGTATGCTTCAAAGGCCTTAAAGCCCTGGGCATCCTCAATGATTTTTCACAGATTAGTCAGTACGTGTGGCATGGGGTCACCCATCACGTTGGATTGGATACTCACGATGTGGGTGGTTATGATGACCCTATGGCGGAAAACATGGTTTTTACGGTGGACGTGGGCATTTATGTTCGCGAATGGGGTATAGGACTGCGCATTGAAGACAACGTTTTGGTAAAAGCAAACGGATGTGAAAACCTTTCCGCTTCAATTCCAACAACGATCGAGGAGATTGAATCCTTAATGGTGTGTAATTAATCTCGACAAAAATTTTCCCGAAGAATGGAGTCTTTGATGAAATTACAACTCATGTTTGATCAACCCTCCCTCCGGTTTGATGAAGGACTACCTATTGGTAACGGCAGATTAGGCGCGGTAGTTACTGGTGGTTTACCGGAAAAACATATCTTGCTCAATGAAGAAACGGTATGGTACGGCGGTCCGCGTGATCGCAACAATCCAGATGCGCTTTCTAGCATCGGCAAGATCCGAGAGTTGATGCGCGAGGGACGTGTTCGCGAGGCTCAGCGGCTCTCTGTATTAGCTTTGACTGGTGTACCCGAGACCCAACGGCATTACGCCACTCTGGGCATGGTTGTGATGAATTATTTCAATCACGACGGCTTGGTCAAGGATTACAAACGTGTTCTGGATTTTGATACTGCTTTGGTGACGGAATCCTACAGAATGGATGAAGTCTCGTATGAACTGACTTCATTTGCCAGCAGCCCAGATGCAGTGATTGCTATTCGGGTACGCGCTTCTAAACCCGTTCTCCAATTTTTTGCAAACATTGAGCGCGGGGAACGTGTGGGCAATTTCAGTTATAGCACCCACATGGACGAGACAGTCCGCTGCGCGCCCAATGGATTAGTAATGCGCGGCAATTGTGGCGGCGAAAAAGGACTACGGTTCCGCGGTGTGTTATTTGGAACCAGCGACGGAAAGAGTGCAATCATTGGCGACAAGCTGGTCTTTGAGAATGCCAGTGAAGCAGTCCTATTTGTTGCCGCCGGTACCGATTTTGAGACGGATGACATCGAGACCTTATGCGTTTCAAGAGGCAAAACCGCAATGGAAAAAGGGTTTGATGCCTGCCTGCATGATCATATTGCCGAGTGGAGTCCGTTGTTCAACAATGTCTCGATTGATCTAGAATGTGCTGAGGCGATATCTGAACCGCTGGCGATGAACAAAGTTTTTAATGCTTTTGAAAAGGAAGATCTGAGCGTTTTGAATATGCCGCTAACCTGGCAGGCGCTGGATGATCACCTCGTGCTTCTATTGTTTACTTTCGGGCGATATATCCTGCTGAGCAGCAGCCGCAATTGTGTTTTGCCAGCTAACCTTCAAGGAATTTGGTGCCGCGATCTTCTGTCAATTTGGGATGGTAAGTTTACGACCAATATTAACCTCCAGATGGCGTACTGGCCGGCAGATTCAGCGAATCTTTCTGTTTGTTTTGAGCCATATCTTCAATTGGCTGAAAGAATCCGGCAGAATGGGCTCTTTACCGCAAAGAAAATGTATGGCTGCCGCGGTTTTGTTTTGCACAATAACACCGACATTTGGGCAGATACCGCTGTTCAGGATGCGGGCACGCATTGCTCCTACTGGTATCTTGGTGGCGTGTGGATTGCAGCGGATATGTGGGAACACTACAGATATACCCGCGATATTGATTTTCTCAGACGCGCATGGCCGATCATGAGGGATGCTCTCTCCTTTGTACTGGATTTCATGGAAGTAATTGATGACGAACTTGTAATGGGTGTAACGACATCTCCTGAAAACACCTACCTAACGAAGGACGGTCAACGACTTTCTTTCTGCAGGATGTCCGCCATGGATTCCGAACTGATTACCCTGTTGATGAAGGACTGTCTTGAAGCTATGAAAGTGCTGCGTTCCGCAGGGAGCGCCGAGGAAGAAATCCCTACCGATTTTGATCAGGAAATCCTATTTGCCGCTTCAAAAGTAGCCCCCCCGCAGATTGGTTCAGACGGAACAATCCTGGAGTGGGGAGTTGAGGTGGAGGAAGGCGAACCTAACCATCGACACCAATCACATGTGATTGGTGCTTATCCTTACAACGGAATCACTGAATGCGACCCCGAGTTGTTCACCGCTGTGCGGAAAAGTATTGAAAAACGCATGCGCAATGGTGGCGCAAACACTGGGTGGAGCCGCGCGTGGGCTGGAGGGTTGATGGCGAGACTCGGCGACGGGAATGTTGCTAGGGATCTGGTGAGCAGCATGGCACGCTACTCTGGTTTGCCCAACCTGTTCAGCTGCTGCAACATCAAGTGTGTGCCTAAACTGATGGAAGATGCCAAACCCATGCAGATTGACGGGAATCTTGGCACAGTTCAGGCAGTCATCGAAATGTTACTGCAAAGCCATAATGATGAGATTGTCATCCTACCTGCATTGCCCGATAGTTGGAATAAAGGAAGTTTCCGCGGGTTGGTGGCTCGAGGTAATGTTGTCGTCGATGCCTCATGGGAAGCGGGACGCCTGACTGACGCTCGTATTTCCCCACGAGTTGATGGTGAAGCAGTTCTTGTTACAGGGAAGGGATATTTCTTGAAAGCTGAAGGCGGAATTGTTTTTGATGATACCGATGGACGTTTTCAATTGTCCTTAACCAAGGATGCCACCTATACAATCGGTCGGAGATAGGAGAGCAATTGCATGTTGAAATATATCAGCAAGCGTTTTGCGATGATGGTGATCACCATGTTCATCATCATTACGGCAACTTTCTTTCTGATGCGGGCGATACCTGGTGGTCCATTTTCCTTTGACCGTGCACTTCCGCCGAGTGTAGAAGAAGCGCTTAATGCAAAATACAATCTCGACAAACCATTAATCGAACAATACTTTGATTACCTTCTTAGTATCCTACGCTTTGATTTCGGTCCTTCCTACGTTTATTTTGGTCGAACCGTTAACGAAATGATCGCGGATGGCTGGCCTGACTCTGCGAAACTGGGCATTGCTAGTTCCATCCTGATCCTGATATTTGGCGTGCCTCTGGGTATTGTCGCCGCGCTCAATCAAAACAAACGGCCTGACCGCGCCATAATGGTCATTTCAACTATAGGTGTGGTCATTCCATCATTTGTTTTGGCGACGTTTCTACTTTATTTCTTTTCAGTAAAGTTGGAAATATTGCCTACATTTGGTGTGGATTCTTGGAAGGGTTACATACTGCCCACCATTTGTCTTGCTGTTGGACCGATTTGCGGGATTACGAGACTTTCCCGGTCCAGCATGCTAGACACGCTGAGCCAAGACTACATGAGGACCGCGGAATCCAAAGGGCTTTCTCGTTCCAGGATTATTGTAGTGCATGGTTTACGGAACTCATTGATTCCAGTGGTTACATCCTTGGGTATGACGTTCGCCGCGCTGCTCACAGGTACTTTTGTCATCGAAAAAATCTTTGCAGTGCCTGGGCTGGGCCGCTATTTTGTTTCTTCCATCACAAACCGCGATTACACCGCAGTGATGGCTCTAACGATCCTTTCGTCCGCCATAATGGTCGTGGCAGTATTCATAATTGACATTATTTATATGCTCCTCGACCCACGTATCAAACTTTACGATAAATAGGGGTGGAGTAAACGAGATGAGTGAAAAACATGACGAAAAAAACCACGAACCCTTTATCAAGGATTGGACTTATGTTCAGAAAGAAGAGCTGAATGCCGAGAGCACAACTGGAAAAACAATCAGTTATTGGCAGGATGTTCGACGCCGATTGAGAAAGAACAAGTTAGCCGGAGGGTCAATCGTTGTCATTATTCTGATCCTCTTGGCATCCACAGTGGGTCAAACGTTAACCGGGAAATCCTACGATGCCCAGCAACTTTCGCTACGCAATATGCCTCCAGTGATTGAGATTCAAACAGCTGAAGACGGGACGAACTTTTACATTCACCAGGATTTGAAGGTATTCCTTACTGATCAACATGGCTTTATTACCGATGAAATCCCGCCGGTCTCTGCGAGTCTGGCCGACAAGTTGTTTACTTATGAATATAAAGGCAAGACCTATAACCTGAGTTTTTCAGGTGAAGGCATCAAATTTGAGGATGAAAACCGCCAACCTCTTCCTGAGAAGAGAAAGATTTGGAACAAGAACTATCTTTTGGGAACTGATTCCATTGGCAGGGATTTGCTGACCAGGTTGCTTTATGGCGGGCGTGTATCCCTTCTTGTTGCCTTTCTCGTTACCATTTGCACACTCGTGATTGGAGTGATGTACGGTGGAATTTCTGGGTACTACGGTGCCAACCTGGATATTGTCATGATGCGCCTGGTTGAGATCCTCATGGCAATTCCAAGTACGATTTACATCATTCTCTTAATGGTCTATTTTGGACAAGGTATCTACAACATTTTGATCGCGATGGCATTAACATCCTGGTTGGGTATGGCTCAACTTGTAAGAGGACAGGTACTTTCTCTCAAGGAACAGGAATTTATTCTCGCCGCGAAGACCGTAGGCGTATCCCCATTGAAGATCATCCTTACCCATTTGTTGCCCAATTGCATTGGTCCGATCGTTGTGTCAGCAACGCTGAGCATTCCTGGGGCGATTGCTACAGAAGCATTCATGAGCTTTATCGGATTGGGTGTCAAACCCCCCATGCCATCATGGGGTATCCTGAGCAATGAAGGTATTGGCGCTATTCGGTCTTCCCCTTATCAGATTCTGTTACCCAGTATCGCGATCAGTTTGACAATGTTTGCTTTCAATTTCCTGGGTGATAGTTTGCGCGATGCCATGGACCCACGACAGCGGAAATGAGGATGAACAACATGACTGTTGATAAATTATTAGAGGTAAATAACCTCCGAACGTCATTTTTTACGTTTTCCGGCGAGGTTCAAGCGGTAAGAGATGTCAGTTTCTCACTAAACCGTGGAGAAATTATTGGGGTTGTCGGTGAGAGTGGTTCTGGAAAATCAGTTACATTCCTTTCGGTAACGCGTTTGTTATCAGAATCCGGAAAAATTGTCGGTGGAAATATCCTCTTTGAGGGTGAAGATGTTACGCAGATGCCCACCTTGAAGTTGCGCAAGCTTCGTAACAACCAAATTGGAATGGTATTCCAGGAACCGATGACAAGTTTGAACCCTACTCTTCGCGTTGGCACGCAAATCATTGAGCGGATCAAGGCTTTCAATAAAAGAATCTCCAATAGAGAAGCGAGCAAGAGAGCAGAGCAATTATTGGAAATGGTAAGAATCCCTGAGGCACGGAAGCATCTGAATTCCTATCCCTATGAAATGTCTGGAGGAATGCGCCAGCGGGTGATGTTCGCAATGGCCATTGCCTGTAATCCAAAATTACTGATCGCTGACGAACCCACCACAGCGTTGGATGTGACCATTCAAAAGCAGATATTGAAATTGATCGGCAGCCTGCGGGATGAGATCAACACTTCCATTATCCTTATCACACACGATCTTGGTGTCGTTGCGGAAACATGCGAACGTGTGGTTGTAATGTATGGTGGGATGATCATGGAAGAAGGGCTTGTTGATGAAATCTTCTATGAAACCGCCCACCAATACACGGTTGGACTAAAGAAATCAATCCCGGATGTGAATAAAGTTGGCGGCACCCGTTTGTTCTCGATTTCGGGATCGCCTCCAAGTCTGATTGATCCTCCAAAAGGCTGCCCTTTTACTGCGCGCTGCGACAAAGCCATGCGAGTCTGCGTAAACCACTGCCCGCCGTATTTTCAACTCAGCCCAACTCATCGAAGCATGTGTTGGCTCCTTGATCCTGAAATGCCTTCCAATTTGGCAGTGGAGAGTGTTCAATGAGCGAACAGGCATTCATTGAAGTCAAGAATCTGAAGAAGTATTTCGGCGGCGGAGGGATGTTCAAGAAAAAGCCGTATGTGAAGGCTGTCGATGATATTTCCTTCACAATCAACAAGGGCGAGACGTTTGGTCTTGTGGGTGAATCCGGTTGTGGTAAATCAACTGCAGCCCGAACGCTCATTCGCCTATATAAACCTACCTCGGGTTCCGTGTGTTTTGACGGCGTTGATATCGCCAAACTTGATGAAAAAGAGCTTCAGCCCTACCGCTGCAGAATCCAGATGATCTTTCAGGACCCGTATGCTTCGCTGGATCCGCGCATGACAGTCAAAAGCATCATTGCCGAACCATTAACAATTCATAGAGATTTTCCAGCCTCGGAACATGAAGATCGGGTGGCGCAATCCTTGCGCATGGTCGGTTTGGATCCTTCACATATGGCCAAGTACCCCCACGAATTTTCGGGGGGACAGCGTCAGCGTATTGGTATTGCCCGCGCACTAATCACTCAACCGGATTTCATCATCTGCGATGAGCCGATATCTGCGCTTGATGTTTCGATCCAGGCACAGGTAGTCAATATGCTGCAATCACTACAGGAGCAGTTGGGATTGACCTACTGCTTCATCGCCCATGACCTTGCCATGGTGAAGTATATCTCAAAACGAATGGGTGTAATGTATGTCGGTCAACTCGTGGAAGTGTCGCCGAGCGACGAGCTTTACCGCGAGCCTTTGCACCCATATACCATCGGCTTGATGAAGGCAATCCCAGTCGCGGACCCAAAACTTGCCCGAGCTAAACAGGAAGTGATAATCGAAGGAGAAATTCCTAGCCCTTTTGACCCGCCATCTGGATGCCGGTTCAGGACGCGTTGCAAACAATGCATGGATATATGTAAAGAGGTCAGTCCTCAACTCAAGGAAGTAAAACCAAATCATTTTGTTGCCTGTCACCTGTTTTAAATGGTGTTGATAGAGCAAGGTGGTTATTTGAATAAATCCATCCCTGGGAACTATTCGCGTGAGGAGGTGATCTATTTATTAGAAGCAAATGATTGAGAAACAAGCAGATAAATCAGAAATTGTTAGTTAAAAAGGCCTTTGCTTTTGGCCAATATCACCTATTACGTTCATAAGGAGAAGTGAGATGAAAAAATTTTGGCTGTTCTTCTTTACCGCAATCATGATCGTATCGATGATTGCTGCTTGTGCACCGCAGATTCCCACCCCTACTGCTACAGAGGTACCTGTTACAGCTACTGCGACCGAGCCCCCCGCTCCTGCAGAACCTGTTAGCTTCCATTATGTATTTTTGGATGAACCCCCCGGTATTGATCCTGGAATTTCTCAAGGTGCCACACAATCCACCATTTATGCCGCGCTTTACGAAGGGCTTGTGACTGTTGATGATAAAGGCAACATCATCCCCGGCGCTGCTGAAAAATGGGAAACCAGTGCAGATGGTATGGAATACACTTTCCACTTGCGTGAAGGTCTCACCTGGTCTGATGGCAAACCGTTGACTGCGAATGATTTCGAATATGCCTGGTTGCGCGTTCTCAAACCTGAAACTGCTTCCACATACAGCTGGTTTGTTGAAATGTTCATCAAGAACGGTACCGCTTTCGCGAAAGGCGAAGTACCCGCTGAAGAAGTTGGTGTCACGGCAACTGATGACCGTACGCTGGTAGTCAAGTTGAACATGCCGGCTGCCTACTTCCTGCAGGCGCTGCTCAGCGGCTGTTGGCTGCCTGTCCGCCAGGACATGGTTGAAGCCAATCCTGAAAAATGGCCTTTTGATTCAGCGACTGCAGTTTCGAACGGTCCCTTCGTTTTAACTGAGTACAAAATCGGTTCCTACATTACTGCTGAAAAAAATCCGAACTATTGGGATGCGGCTTCAGTAAAGATTGACAAGATCAAGTTCTCATTCATAACTGATGCAAACACTGCCTATTCTGCTTTTGCTGCTGGTGATGTTGATGGTATTGCTGGTGTTCCTACCACTGAACTGGTTAACATCCTCGCTTCTGATGATCGCTTGTTCCCGTACGATCAACTTCGTATCTCCTTCCTGCGCCTGAACACAAAATCCCCCGGACTTGACAATGCACTGGTACGCCGCGCCATCAATCTCGCGTTTGATCGCAAGGGTTACCTGGATGGTCTTGGTAGTATTACTGCCAAACCCATATTGGGCAGCGTCCCCAATGGTTTGATCCTGGATGGCAAGAATTTCCGCGATGTATCCGGGGACAATGGTCTTGCAGCCGTCGCCCAGATCGAAGAAGCTAAGAAACTGCTTGCCGAAGCCGGTTATCCCGACGGCAATGGTCTGCCTGTCTACCGTCTGCACTGTGCTGATAACATGGTCAAGAATGCTGAGATCGTCCAGCAAATGCTGCTGACCAACTTGGGCATCAAAACTGAAATCAAGCCAGTCGACACCAAGTTGAACTTCCCGATGATGGTCGAAGGCAAGTATGACATTGCATTCGGCGGCTGGGGTGGCGACTACACTCACCCCATGACCTTCCTTGAACTCTTTACCTCCACCGCTTATGACAACGCGACCGGTTGGGCTAATGCTGAATATGATGAATTGATCAACAAAGCTCGCCTTGCAACCAACGAAGCCGAAGCACTGGATCTGATGGTCAATGCCGAGCACATTCTGATGCAGGAAAGCCCGATTGTTCCCATTTCAGTTCCGTCGGGTGCAATCATGATGCAAAAGTATGTCACTAATTGGTTCATCTCTCCCTCTGACACGCTGTATATCGCCAGAGCAGTGATCACCAAATAGCAGTTATTCCATTGCTTGCGGCCGTTCCGTTGAGAATAAACGGAACGGCCGCAGCAAGATTGTAAATATTTATCTGGAGGAAATATGCTGCAAGCAGTCATGACTAACCCGGGAATCATTGAAATTCGGGATATTCAACGTCCCGAGCCCAAATCTGATGAAGTGCTTATCGAAGTGAAACGTATCGGTGTGTGTGGTTCAGATATTCATGTATATTATGGAATGCACCCTTACACGAGTTATCCCGTGGTTCAGGGTCATGAGGTATCGGGTGTTGTTGCTGATTTTGGTTCAGATGTGAAGAGTTTTTCTAAAGGAGACAAGGTCGTATTCATGCCACAGGTGACGTGTGGGACATGCTATCCATGCCGGCATGGAATGTATCACATCTGTGATCATCTTAAAGTGATGGGGTTTCAGACCGATGGTGCTGCGCAGGAATTTTTTCCTGTAGTCGCTGATATGGTGCTAAAACTTCCGGAGTCAACCTCCATTGACCACGCAGCCCTGATCGAGCCCATCTCGGTTGCGGTTCATGCGGTTTCCCAATATGGAAATGTTGAAGGTAAAAATGTTCTTGTCTTGGGGGCTGGAACTATTGGCAATTTGGTCGCTCAGGTAGCCAAAGCGTCAGGTGCCAAAAAAGTACTGATTTCTGATATCAGTGTGTATAAACAGCAAAAAGCTATGGAATGTGGAATTGATGCTGTGGTTAACCCCCAGCAGGATGATTTAGGTCAAACGATTCTTGAGGTATTTGGCCCTGACAAGGCAGATGTGATACTTGAGTGCGTCGGTGTGCAGGATACGATCACTCAGGCTGTAACGTATGCTCGCAAAGGCAGCACTATCGTTGTTGTGGGTGTTTTTGGGAAAAAACCAACCGTTGATCTCGGTCTTGTCCAGGATCGGGAACTCAAGTTATTTGGAACATTGATGTATCAAAAAAGAGATTACGAACGGGCGATTGATCTTGTAAAAAACGGGAAGTTGTCCCTGGATAATATAATCACTCACAGGATTCCCTTTAACCAATATTTAGAGGCGTATAAATTGATTGAGGCATCAGGCGGGGAATACATGAAAGTAATGGTTGATTTTTAATTGGATAGGTATCGATTTATGAAATTTTTTAACTATTTTCAACCAACTGAAATTCGTTTTGGATGCAATCGTCTGGAAGAGGTTGGTGAAGCAACAGTCAAGTATGGGAAACGCTGCTTGATTGTTTCCACTCCTGAAAATGAAGTCTTCAAACCGTTCATTGACCGGGTAAAGCAAAGCCTAGTAAAAGCGGGTGTTGACCACACCCATTTTGATGGTGTCGTTCCCAATCCAACCACCGATTGTGTCACCGAAGGGGCTAACCTTGCTAAATCCTTCAAAGCCGATGTGATTCTGGGGATTGGCGGCGGTTCCAGCATGGATACAGCCAAAGCCATCGCTGTTGAAGCGTCTCACCCAGGCACCGCGTGGGATTTCCTGTATTTCAAAACTCAGCCCACGAAAGATACGTTACCGGTAATTGCCATAACCACAACTTCAGGCACCGGCTCTCAGGTGACTCAGGTCGCCGTGATGACGGAGACAAAGACAAAAACCAAGTCAGCGATTTTCAATGCCAATGTTTATCCACGAGTGGCGATTGTTGATCCAACATTAATGGTGACGCTACCTACGCACGTTACTGCTTCAACTGGGTTCGATGCATTCTGTCACGCGTTTGAGAGTTTTATCCACCCGGCTGCATCTCCTTATACCAATCGGATGGCATTGGAAGCGATTGAGTTAATCAAAAAATACCTTCCCCAAGTGGTGAAGGATGGGAATTATATAGAAGGTCGTGAAGCCATGGCTTGGGCTGATACGCTGGCAGGTTTGTGCATTGCGAATGCGGGAGTTACCTTACCGCACGGCATTGGCATGACTATCAGTGGGCACTGTCCACAGGTGATGCATGGGGAATCTCTTGCGGTGACCTATCCTGATTTCACACGGTTCACCTTCCCATATGCTGTTTCTCAATTTGCAGCAGTTGGACGAATCTTTGATTCCTCTCTCAGTACTGTTTCAGATGAAAAAGCCGCTGCTGGTTGTTGTGAAGCCATCGATGCGTTCCTGAAGGAAATTGGCATGTGGCTGAACCTCAAAAACCTCGGGGCAACATTGGAGGATATCAGTGCTATCGCTGACAACAGTCGGGTGCTTCCGGATTATAAAAACAATCCTCGTCTGGCTAGCAGAGACGAAATCTATGAGATATTGGTAAAGAGTTACGGACGAAATTAATACAGGTAAAGGGAACAAATATTTATAATGCATGTGTCCAGCCTTTGAATGGCACGCGCCGGAATTTGTTTCGTAGATTGAGAGTTAGTGAGGAAAAATCATCATGGAAAATAAGTACAGGGGCATTTATGCGGTCGTTGGCACCGCATTTAATGAGCAGGGTGAATTGGATGAGGCAGCCCAACGCCGCCACATTCGCTGGCTGATCGATGAATGTATGGTGCACGGAATTATTCCCTGCGGAAGCACAGGC
The DNA here is from genome assembly GCA_003532515.1 of Anaerolineaceae bacterium. Lineage (GTDB taxonomy): Bacteria > Chloroflexota > Anaerolineae > Anaerolineales > Anaerolineaceae > Mesolinea. The sequence continues at coordinate 18,951 of DOEX01000012.1, forward strand.
GAGTTTGCATTTCTGAGCGACCAGGAACGTAAACGGGTTGTGGAGATCACCGTTGATGAGGTGAATCAAAAACTTCCGGTCATTGCTGGTTCTGCGACTTGCGCCACGCGTGAGGTGGTGAAAACTGCCCAGCGTTATACAAAGATGGGCGTTGATGGCGTGATGATTGTTCCTCCATATTATGGAAAATTATCTCAGGAAGAACTCTATTGTCATTTTGCTTCCGTGGCGGAGAATGTCAATCTTCCCATCGTTCTTTACAACAATCCGGGCACCTCTGGCTCTGATATGCTTCCTGCGACAATTGCCCGTCTGGCAAAGTTTGACAATATCGTGGCCGTGAAGGAAAGCACAGGGAGTATGCAACGAATTATCGATATTCGCATGCTTGCCGGTGACGCGTTCGAAATCCTTTGTGGGTGCGATACATTGGCAATGGAAATGTTCGCAATGGGTGTGGAAGGCTGGATCGCAGCCCCTGCGAATATCGCTGCCAAACAATGTGTGAAATTGTATCAGTTAATGATTGAGCAAAAAGATTTTGAAAAGGGTTACGAGTACTACAAGCATATACGTCCCCTCTTCGATCTGTTTGAGGGAAGCGGTCAGTATGTGGCCCTTGTTAAAGCGGGGTTGGAAATGCTTGGACGACCGATAGGTCAGCCCCGAAAACCCTTACTGCCAGCGTCGGATGAGCTAAGGGCACAGTTAAAAACGTTATTGGAAAAACTTCAGTAACAGTGTAATAACGAAAGAAAAGGTATTGCCATGATCGTTCCCATTCGAATGATTGGCGATCTCAGGGAGTATTTGGCAGGGAAACCCATGAGGTATTGCTTCCCGAAAAGGCAAGCGGCTTTAGAGTACAAATCAGATTCCATTGGGCTCAGGTTTTAATTTTTCTGCGTGGATGCATTCGCAGGTCCACCACATGCATCAAAGCGATTGTCAATATGTCCAGAGCCCATTTGTCTTTGATCAAGGCATATATTCCAGTCAGATCAGTCCCTTAATCATTAATGGCTAGGGGCCCAGCGGTTACGTAGATTGTGGTGATAAATAACAAGGCTAATATGGTAATGCTAGCAATCAGTTGGCGCTACTTCCCGTTTACTTATATAAAGGAGGTGTATTGAAAAATAAAGCCAGCCAGAAACTCAGAAGGTTCCATCCGGCCAACAGCCGAAAGGATAAATTGTTTTGTTGTCAGTCTACTTGAATATAGTAATGGATGATGTTTTATCCTAAGTGGCATACCCGAGCACAATTTCTTGAGCTGGCTATCAGGGACTCTGTCACAAAGGTGGCAGGTTTTTCATTAAATTCTTGAGAGACAGCATATGCAGCACTCATAACTCAAATTCGTACGCTATATATGCTGGGTAAAAAGTCACCACCAGTGTTGGAACTAATACCTATCAGGCTATCATTTTGGTAGATAAGAATTTCTATACTATACTATGATGCAGTATCTTTTAGATACCTCGGTAAAACGATATAAATAGCATTTAAGCAGTAACTTTGTAGATTATTTAACATTTTAGACCCAGTGTGAAGTATCCCAACCGGATATTCATTAACTATAAGAACTTACTTATTCATCATGGGTGCATAAGACTTATTAATAACAAGAAATGTAACAATAACCAAACAACTCGAAAGGAAACATGTGATGGTTTGTCCAAAATGCGGTCAGAAATCGCCTGAAGATAGTCTCTATTGCGAAAACTGTGGTGCACCGATTAATAGAGAGCTTCCAAACAGGGCACCAGTAATTCCCCAATCTAATCAGCAGTAAGCCCTGGTGTCATAATGGAAGATGGCACACCGAAAGAAGACATTTCCAGGAATCAAATTAAAACAAAAAAGCCTAAAAAGTCCTGGGGGTGGATTATCGTTGTTGTTATAATTATTCTTGGTTGTTCGTGCATAGCAGAACCAGTGGTGGTATAACTTATCTGCGCATTCAGAACCAGTCCCTGAAGGGCCTGATTTCCAGTAGATTAGAAGAACAGCCAAGCACTCCAGCGGTTTCAATAAATACACCGCTTCCGGAAGAGGAAGTCCAGATTATTTCGCAGGTTGAGACACTGGAAACACAAAGCGACGTCCTGGCGGATACCATTCTGGTTGTTACCAGTTCAGGTATCTGGGCAGTAAATGAGCAAATGCATGAAACAGTACAAATCAGCAATGATCAGTTGGATGCTCCTTGGAATCTTAATGATGGTATGTCCCCTGACAAGAAATTTTTCGCGTTTATTACCGGTTTTAGTGGTGCATCAGTGAATCCAATGCTAGTTGTGTTGGATATTGAAAATAAGACATCCATTTTACAATTGGAACTGACCGGGCCAAACACCCAACCAGGCATGGAGGGTACACATGGCGACCCTGCGTTTGAAGCCTTTGGAGCTATACAATCCGATGACAGCTTTGCCTGGTCTCCAGATGGAACACGGTTAGCTTTTGTAGCTGCCCGGGACGGTGACAGCGCTGATGTCTATCTTTTTACTCCAACGGACATTTCAGTTACCCGCCTTTCCGACGAAGCCGGGCATGCCGCTGCTTTGCATTGGTCTCCAGATGGGCAACTTCTCCAATATACCAGCGTAAATACATTTGGTACTGGTGCAGGTTCTGATATGGAAGGTTTATGGATTTACGCTTTCCAAAGTAATCAAGCTCAACTCCTGGAAGTGTTGAAAAGTAATGGGGAAGATTTTTTGGCATGGACGGATAGCAGCCAGTTTTGGATCAATAGCTTTAGTCGCACATGTGGAGGAGCATATAATCTCCGGATTGTGGATGTAATCAGTTATGACCAGCAGGTGATTGTTGATGAAGGTTTCACCGCTGTTGCCTATGACCCCGAAAATAAATTCGGAATGTTTTCGGTTGCGTATAACTACGATAATTGCAGTAGTAGTGAACCCCTGGATGCTGGCTTGAGGATCTTTGGTGAAAGTGTTCCAGTTTTGGGTCCAGACGGCCCGATTGCAGATGAAATCGGGGGCAGTAAATTTGAGCCAACGATCGCGTATGGTATCGGTTTTATTCCGCAAAGAAATCTTTTCACGGTTTATGGAGATGAGGGGCTTCAATATATTTACTACAAGGGTCAGTATGGGTACAACAGTCTGGAGATTCTGCCTGAAGTAAAAGGGTTTGTGTCGTATCCATCAGCAACCGGGGATTACTGGATCTGGGCTTCTCGCGGCAAGACCGGTCTTTGGGTTACAGAAGACAATAGCAATCCGGTTGAATTGTC
>DOEX01000151.1 GCA_003532515.1 Anaerolineaceae bacterium
ACTGGAACGACTGCAGACCGATCATTTTGATTTTTACCTGCTGCATACAATGAATCAGAACTACTGGGATACCTATCTTAGGCTGAATGTATTTGACTGGGCTGAAAAACAAATGGCTGATGGCAAAATCCGGCATCTGGGCTTTTCGTTTCATGATGAATACCCGGTTTTTGAGAAAATTCTGACCGGCTACGAATATTGGGATTTTTGCCAAATCCAATACAACTATATGGATACTGATTATCAGGCAGGAGAGCGCGGTTTGAAACTGGCGGCCGAACATGGCCTGGGCGTAGTGGTCATGGAACCGCTTAAAGGCGGAAAACTGGCAATCGAAGTTCCGCCAAACCCTGTGAAAAACATATTTGACCGGGCTGAGAACCCACGCAAGCCTGCCGAATGGGCACTGCAGTGGCTATGGAACCAACCGGAAGTGGGCGTGGTGCTTTCGGGCATGTCAACCTGGGAACAGGTGGACCTAAACCTGGTGAGTGCCAGTCGATCTGGCGTGGGAAGTCTTTCAGCAGACGACGTAAGAATCGTCGAGTTGGCGCGCGATGCCTGGCAAGGGCTGGCACCGGTGGCCTGTACCCACTGCGAATATTGCCTGCCTTGTCCGAGTGAGGTGTTGATCCCCCAAATTTTCGAAATCTATAATACCGCGAAGATGTACGATCAGCAGGAACGCGGTCAGCGCGCGTACCAGAGCCAAATTCCTGAAAAAAGCCAGGCGGATGCTTGTATTGAATGTGGAACGTGTGAAAGCCTTTGCCCGCAGCACCTGACTATCATTGATTATCTCAAGGATGCGCACGCATACTTGAACGAAAGATAACCAGTCTTGCTTACTGAAAACCAGGTTCAAGGTGGTGAGAAAAGCGTCGATCAGAACGACCGACCATGGATTCTTGCTCTGTCGATCCTGTTGGCTGTTTTGGTGGCAATCTGGTTGTGGGTCACGCCCGCTGGTTGGTGGGAGAAATTTCGCCTGTTGGGATATGCCGTTTGCCATCAGATTGAAGAGCGCAGCTTTTTCTACCACGACATGCAATCGCCGTTATGTGCGCGCTGCACCGGCATGTACCTGGGAGGATTGCTCACCATCGTGTACCAGGCTTTTCAGGGACGCAAAGGTAAGTTTCCGCCAACCTGGGTTTCCGTGATTTTGGGTTTGTTTCTTATTTGGTTTGGCATAGATGGGCTCAACTCATTTCTGCATTTCTTCCCCAGTTTTAATACCAGCTACCAACCGTCCAATCTCTTGCGCTTGATAACTGGCACTGGTGTTGGCTTGGGGATCGGGGCGATTTTGGTGCCGCTCTTTAACCAAACTGCTTGGGCAGATTGGGTCAACCGCAGCTTTTTTGAAAAATGGTACGCCTTCCCGTTGCTTATGTTCCTAGGAGGTCTTATGGTAGCGGGAGTTTATAGCCAGCAGCCAGTCATTATTCTACCGGCAATGCTTCTTTCGGGATTGAGCGTAGTGGTGCTGCTCGGTTCGCTTCACACAATAATCGCCTTGATGCTGACCAATCGGGCGAATCGGCAGCTTACCTGGATGCAAATGAGGCTGCCGATCTTGATTGGGTTAAATATCTGCTTTATTCAGATCCTGATGACAAGTCTGTTGAGATATCTTTTGACCGGTACATGGGCGCCTTTAGACCTGTGATTATCTACGGTTGTCATTGAGTAACCCGGCTATAATTATGATTGTCGGGAGGATTATCACCCGGCAGGAGGAGTCATAATGACAGAGATTATTGGGGGTGTATTAGGCGCGTTTGGCCTTTCAGCGTCTGCTGGTCTGAACGCATACATCCCGCTTTTAGTGGTATCGCTCTTGGCGAGATTTACCAACCTGATCGAGCTGGCAGAACCCTGGAACACACTGGAAAGTTGGTGGGTGATTGGCGTTTTGGCAGTTTTAGGCACCGTGGAGATGGTGGCAGACAAAGTACCCGCGGTTGACGATGTCAATGACGCGATTCAGACCTTTATCCGACCAGTTGCAGGAGCCATTCTTTTTGCCACCAGCGCCAAAACAATTACCGAGATTAGCCCGGTACTCGCGATGGTCTGCGGCTTGTTGGTAGCTGGATCTGTGCATGCTGCGAAATCACTGGTCGCCAGACCATTGGTGGAAGTCAGCACAGCTGGTTTAGGCGTGCCAGTGGTAAGCACACTCGAAGATGTGATCGCGACCATTGTTTCTATCCTGGCTGTTGCACTGCCAATCCTGATGGTGATCGTAGTTTTTCTGATGATCTGGCTTACAGCCTCGTATATTAAGCGGTTTAGAAGGCCGCGTTCAAATGGTTTTGAAAGTGAAGGTTAAGGAGAAAAAATGACTGAAAATCAAGTGAAATATGAGAACATTGAAGAGACCACCTCGGTTTGGGCTATTTTGAGCCTTATCAGTGGAATCGCCAACTATGTAGGTTTGTGGTTCATCGGCGGCATAGCTGCAATTATTACCGGCTACATCGCTAAAAATGAGATTGAGAAAAGCAATGGTCGGGTAGGTGGTATTGGTTTGGCAAATGCCGGCTTGATCCTTGGATGGGTAGGGATTGGCTTGTCTGTTTTAGCCTTTTGTCTCACCATTCTGATTGTGGTAGGCGTAATCGGTGGTAGTATTGCTTTATGTGGTCCATTTAGCGAATGGATCAACCAAATCCCTTTGAACTGAAAGGAATTAATCTGATGAGTAACCAAGATTTTATTGATGTCCCAGATTCTAATCCCTGGAACACTCTTCCAGGCGAGTCTCCACAAGCTCCACAGCCTGTTAAGCCTGAACCATCAGTGCAGCCTGTTGAACCGGAACCGTTCGTGACCGAACCAGCACCTGAGACTGTTTTTACATCTGAACCTGCGCCAGCCGAACCTGAAGCCGTGATCTATGACCCGGTGCGCGACGATCATGAGCCCTATGTTGATGTGAAACCTGGCTCCGATGGTTTCGAGTCCGCTCCTTCCGTGCCCAAAGGCCCTTCAATCCCTCAGCCACCGGTTCAGAAGAAGAAAATGAGTGGTTGGGTGATCGCTCTGATCGTCCTGCTGGTCTTGTGTGTCTGTCTTGCGATTCCGATCGCTGTGGTTGTTTTCCTGGTAGCCAGTGGTCAATATACGATTGAATGGACTTACCTGATCAATTCAGCCTTGAGCCTGTTGTAATCAAGATTGGTTTTAGGATAAAAATATAAAGCGGGTTGGCAATTTCGCCAGCCCGTTTTTGTTAGTTTGATAGTGCCGGTCTCCTGACCGGGCACAAGGTTTGACCGTCAGGGCTCCATCACCTCAGATCAATGAAGCCTCCGGCTAACTGCCGTGTGCATCGAGGATCCAGGCCCAAGGGTAAATACTTTTTATGCTACCGGCAGGCATTGAAGGCTGGATGCTGGCCAGGCAATGCTAATCGTTTCGCCGATCGCATCAGGGTGCGGAGAATGAACTTGCAGGATAGTTTGCCCAACCATGACTTCCAGGCGGAAGTAATTGCCCAGGAAAACACTGTCACGAATAACTGCGCGCAGGTAATTAGATAGGCTGATTGCATTTTCACCAAAAAGAGCATCATCCGGACGCAGAAGCATTACGCAATCTGAACCCGGCTCAATTTCAGGCGCAATTGGTACCTCCAATTGACCAAGATCCGTCTCCACGCGATTGGGACTGATCAGTTTCGCCGGCACCAGGTTGCCCAACCCCAAAAAAGAGGCGACCCAGGTGTTGGCAGGTTGGTTGAAGACCCTTTCAGGTGCACCTTCCTGGACCAGTTTTCCATCATGTAAAAGTAGCAGCCGGTCAGCCAGCGCAAAGGCTTCTTCCTGATCGTGCGTTACATAAATCACCGGTTTCTGACTGTCGTGAAGACGTTTGCGCAGGTCCTTGAGTAACTCTGTGCGCAGGTTATGGTCCAGGGCACCCAGAGGTTCGTCCAGCATCAACAAGTATGGGTCAGGCGCAAGCGCGCGTGCCAGGGCGACGCGCTGTTGTTCCCCGCCCGAAAGTTCGGTCACCGGTCGGTCGGCAAATTCCTGCATGCGAATGTTTGCAAGAGACTTTTCAACGAGGGAGTCAATTTCAGGTTTGGATCGCCCAACCATTCTCAACCCAAAAGCGATGTTTTCTGCCACGCTGCGGTGAGGAAAGAGAGCGTAATCCTGGAACATGAGACCAAACCCACGTTCGTGCGTAGGCTTATCAGTGAAATCCTCACCCTTCCAATAGACTTTACCGGATTTAGGTTCTTCCAGCCCGGCGATGATGCGCAGCATGGTGCTCTTGCCACTTCCCGAAGAGCCAAGCAGGCAGACCAATTCGCCTTCCTGAACCTCGAAAGTGATCCCTTTGAGCAGGGGTTTGCCATCGTAATCTTTGTAAATATCCTCAACACGTAACATTAGAATAACTCCTCACCGGGAAGACGGATTTTTTCGATCAGCAGGCTGCCAGCTGCACTGGTTAGCAGCAACAAGGTGGACATTGCCAGGGCTTGCCCGTAATTCAGCGCGCCGGGCTGCGAAATATAGCGGAAGATGGTGACCGGGATGGTGGGTGTGCGCGCATTTGCCAGAAAGCTGGAAGCACCAAATTCACCCAGCGAAATAGTAAAGGAAAAAGCCAGGCTAACGATGACAGCCCGTAAAAGGATGGGCAGGTCAATTTCGCGGATCACTTTCCAGGGTTTGGCGCCCATCACTCGGGCGGCTTCACGCAGGGAGTGGGGGATGCCTTGAATGGCCGGCAAAATAGTGCGCACGACGAAAGGCAGCGCGATCAGAGAGTGTGCAATAGGTATCAGGATTGGGAATCGTCCACTGGTCCAGGGTGGGTTGTTGAAGGTGATGAGAAAACCCAACCCGAGGATGACCGCACTGGCACCCAAAGGCAGCATAAAGAAAGGCTCCATCCAGCGGGTCAGTTTTCCCGACCTGGAAAGTGCGTAGGCTGAAAGCAAGCCCAGGGAGGTTGCAATCAGCATGGTCAGGACGGAATAGACCAGGGAGTTGCGGATGGCAGCCAATGGGTTGGCGTAAAAAATGGAGCCAGTACGATTTTGAAAGAGCTCAGTGTAATAGCGGGTGGTAAAGCCGGTCTCGAATTCCCCGCGCTCACCGCGGGCAGCTTCAAAGGTGACCAAGGAGCGGGAAACCAGGCTCAGGATGGGTGAGACGAACAAGACTACCAGCAGCAGGCACATCAGGATTACAAAGATTTTCTGCCTCATGTTGACTGGTTGCTGGCGGGTCTTTTGTTCACTACTCAGGACGGCTTTGCCAAAGCGAGGGTTTTTCAAGCGATTTTGAGCCAGGGTGATAAGAAAAGTGACCACCAGTTGGATCATGGAGAGTAAGCCTGCCATCGGTAAATTAAAGCGACTCATGGCTTGCGTGTAGATTTCTACTTCTACGGTAGCGTATTGAGGACCGCCCAGCATGAGTACCACGCCGAAACTGGTGAAATCAAAGAGGAAGACCAGCAGGCTGGCACCAAGGATCGAGGGCATTAACAACGGCAAGGAAACTTCCCGGAAGGCTTGCCATGGTTTGGCATTGAGAACCCGGGCAGCTTCGTCATAGTGAGGGTTGAGACGGGTGAGGCTATTGCCAACCATGCGTATGATGATCGAGGTGTTGTAGAAAACGTGCGCCAGCAAAATCGCCGGCAGGCTGTTAAGCAAGTTCACGGGTGGGTTGGAGAGGTTGAGCAGGTCCATCAGGATCAGGTTAAGCCAACCCCTGGGACCGATCAGCGTGTTGAAAGCTGTCGCCACAACAACGGTCGGTAAGATGAAAGGCAGCAAGCTAAGGGTGTGGAGCCATTTGCGACCTGCAAACTCGAACCTGGCAAAAAGGTAAGCAGCAGGCAGACCAACAATAAGGGTCAGGAGGGTCGACAGAAATGCTTGCCAGAGCGTAAAGAGTAGCGGTCGGGTTATTTGCGCCCAGCTAAAGAACTGCCAGCCTTGATTGAAACGCTCGGAAAAAACCTGCCTGAAAATCGCCAGCAAAGGCTGGTAAAAGAAAAACAGCAGGAAGACCAGTGGTATGAGCCACAACAGCCATGTGAGCGAGCCCGAGCGCTTCATTTCAGACTACTTTAACATCAAATTTGTCCAATCGTTGACCCAGATATCGCGGTTGGCTGCGATCAAAGCAGGGTCGAGCGAGGAGACAGTTTCCGGGGTCTGGCTGGCAAGCACAAAACCCTCGGGTAAGATGGCTTCTGGCAAAACCGGGAAGACGAACATCTGCATGGGCACATCCTCCTGGAATTCCTTGCTCAGCAGGAAATCAATAAACTTTTCTGCCAGCGCGCGGTTGGGCGTGTTTTTGAGAATGCCGGCAAACTCCACCTGGCGCCAGCACATCCCTGGGTTTACCAGCGAGGCGGTTGGTGATTCGCTCAGCTCCGTTTCAGCGTAGATCAGCTCAGCAGCGGGGCTGGAGGCATAAGACACCACCATGGGTTGAGGACCTTTGCCAGAAGAGCCGGAGAAATTGGTATAGTAGGCTGTTTCCCAATCGGAGACGACGACAACTTTGTTGTCTTTCATTGCCTGCCACCACTCCAACCAACTTGTCTCGCCAAATTCAGCAATGGTTGCCATCATGAACGCCAGACCAGGTGAACTGGTTGCCGGGTTTTCAACCACCAACAGTCCACTGTATTCCGGTTTTGCAAGGTCTTGCAGAGAAGCCGGCAGCTCCAGGTTGTTTTCAGCAAACCAGGCTTTATCGTAATTGATGCAGACATCCCCATAATCAATGGGTACGACTTTAAAGGTAGGGTCAAGTTTGAACTCGGCTGGAATGGCTGATAAGGAAGCAGGTTGGTATGCTTCGAAAAGATCCTGGTCAAGAGCGCGGGAGAGGAAAGTGTTATCCAGCCCGTAAAAGACATCCGCTTCCGGGGTCTGGGTATCAACCGAGGTAAGGATCAGGCGGTTGAGTGCGGAGCCGGCATCGCCGCCCTGGATGAAGACCAAGGTGGCGTTGTTTTCGGCTTCAAATTTTCTGACTAATTCTTCGCTAACCGAGAAGCTGTCATGAGTCATGATTGTCAGAGTTTGAGGTTGGGCAGCTGGTGTTGTGGGAGTCGTGGGTTGACAAGCTGCCAGCACAAATAAAATTAAGGTTAGTAGGAGAAAGTGTTTTTTAGTCATTGGGATCCTTTCCTTCGAATGTTTGTTTGACAGTGTGAAAAAGAAACAATTGGCCCGATTTTTTGGTGACAACAACCTGTTTGTCGTTGGCGACATTGCTGAGACCGCGGGTTCTCCATGGGTACAGGGTGGCATCTTTAAGTGGATATTGCAGGCCTGAAGTTGTCACTCCCTGCACCGTCTCACCCCATGGCAAGAGAGAGATCAGCGCTCCTTTGGAGGTTGGTAGATCGATGCGCTCGTTGACCAGGTAGATTGTTGTCGCACCGTGAGAAATCCGGGTGTGAGTGCCTTTCAGTTCCGGCAAACCAAGGAGAGACAGGTTGCCAAGGGTGTGGTCAAGGCGACCACCGACAGCACAGGTGATGACAATATCATTGAATCCGCGTTGAAGGGCATCCAGCACAGCGAGTTCGAGATCGGTTTCATCTTTTTCGGGGGGAAATCGCAGAATCTCGATTCCCCATTGCATGCAACTGTCCAGATCATGTGGGGTGACAGAATCAAGATCGCC
>DOEX01000243.1 GCA_003532515.1 Anaerolineaceae bacterium
GACATCGAAATGCTTGCCAATACTGTTGAAGATGCTGGTGGAATTTACTTCGTCCCCGCCTTCTCCGGTCTATACGCTCCTTATTGGAAGAGCGACGCCCGCGGTGCTATTGTCGGTCTGACCCGCTATATTACCGGTGGTCACCTGGCTCGTGCCGTCCTTGAAGCAACCGCTTATCAGACTGCTGAAGTTCTGGAAGCGATGAACAAGGACTCTGGTGTCGATCTGACTGCTCTGAAGGTTGACGGCGGCATGGTCTTCAACGAGACCCTGATGCAATTCCAGTCCGATATCCTCGGCGTTCCCGTAATTCGCCCAACTGTCGCAGAAACCACTGCCCTCGGTGCTGCTTATGCAGCCGGTCTGGCTGTTGGCTTCTGGGAGAAGGTCGAAGACCTGCGCGTCAACTGGGGCAAGGATAAGGAATGGCACCCCAAGATGGATGCAGATACCCGCGCCAAACTCTACAAGGGTTGGAAGANNGGAAGAAAGCGGTTACCCGCACCTTCGACTGGGTCGAAAACTAATTTTGCAGTTCGTTTAAAATTATGGGGCGGAGCCTTGCGGCCTCGCCCCATAATTTTTTAGCTAAACAGGAGTTTAAGAGATGAGTAGAAAAAACAAAAATACCAAACCAAAGGGAAAAGAAGAAGTGAACATGGACGATCTCAGCAAGCCCTGGATCCAAAAACGAACCGGTTTTCTTGTAATTACGATAATGAGTATTGGCATCATGATATTGGTCGCGGTTCAGATCATTATGGGAAGTGGAGATTGGGGGCGAGGTCTGCTTTGGGGTTTCCTCTTTGGTGGCAGCATCTGGCTTGTTTTCTTTGGAATGAATTGGTTTCATTCTCTCTTCCACCCCAAAACCAACCCAACGGATAACTCTAAAGATCAAAAATAGAGGGACAATTTGGTTAATATATTGCTTGTCTCACATAGTTACAAACTTGCCCAGGGAACAGCTGAGCTGGTTAGGCAAATGGCACCGTCTTCTGAACTGAAAATCAGGGTCGCGGCTGGGCTTGGGGATGAACATGATGAAATTGGCACAAATGCGGTCGAGATTATGGAAGTCTTGAGTGAACTTGCTGAGAACAATGACGTCCTGGTGATCATGGACCTGGGTAGCGCAGTTTTAAGCACAGAAATGGCACTGCAGATGCTCGATGAAGACGTCGCCTCCAGGGTACGGATGTGCCCGGCTCCTTTTGTAGAGGGTGCCATTGCCGCTGGTGTGCAAGCCAATATTGGCAGCCCGATCCAGGAAGTTTACTATGAAGCGATGAACGCTCTTGCTGCAAAAAAGCAGCAAATTGTCATCGAAGAAGAAGCCCCGGAACCACAGGCTGCTCTTGAATTGGCGGATTTGGAGCCTGATGTGAATTACGGCGACGAGACAGCAGAACTGCAGATTACCGTCACCAATCCCAGCGGCTTACATGCCCGTCCTGCAGCTACCTTTATTCAAACCGTCAAAAAGTACGATGCCAAATTGACCGTCACTAACCGGACCAACGCAACTGAGCCAGTGGTTGTGAAAGGCATGATTTCAGTAATGCTTTTAGCAGCCAAGCAAGGGGATGAATTGTTCCTGCAAGCCACCGGACCAGACAAAGATGTGGTCCTGGCTGAATTGAAAGATTTGTTTCTGGCCAATTTTGGGGAGTAACTGTCATCATCATCTGTCATTCTGAGTAAGGCGAAGAATCTTTTCCTCTTGATCTCAAAGACCCTTCGCTAACTCAGAATGACTTTCTTTGAGTTGCACCTATTCACTGCTTACATCTTGTAAATTTGCTTGACTTTCCTTTCCTTTAGTTTTATAGTAAACCGCTCTTAACTATTAAGCAGGATTATATGAAACAAAAATTTCCACAAGCACTCTTCGACCTGGCAGATTTGATAAGTCGATATTCTTTTATCGAGCGATTTCATTTTATACAGGAATCCGGGTTATCCCACAGCCAGATGATGAGCCTGTTTTACTTGAATCGCACCCAAAACGTGGCTATCAATACTCTGGCAAGCCATTTGGGCATCTCAAACCCGGCGGTGTCCCAAATGGTCGAAAAATTAGTTCGCTCAGGACTGGTGAAGAGAATAGACAATCCTCATGACCGACGCGGAAAATTCCTTGAGTTGACCCAAGACGGCAAAACACTGGTATCACAAGCAAAAATCGCTCATCATCAGTGGATTCGGGCATTAGCAGAGACCATTAAGCCTGAAGACATCCCTATGATAGAAAAATCGATTCAAATCATTCTTGACAAACACGCTTCATTGGCATCTGCTCAAAAGAAATCTTCCCTTCAAGGTGAAAACTAACTTATGTTGCGACTTAAAAAATATATTCTTCCCTATTGGAAAAGCATCCTACTCGCCATACTAATGGTTGTCGTGGTTGCCGCGTCTGATCTTTCTTTGCCCGATCTTCTCTCTCAAATTATTAATGTTGGCATTCAGCAGCGCGGAATTGAAAGCGGCGCTCCCGATGCTCTAAGCGCTGAGACAATGCAATCTCTCCAGTTGCTGCAAAGTACCCAAGACCATGAAGCCCTACTTTCAAATTATGAACTGGTAGAGCCGGGATCAGAGCGTGCAATATCCCTGCTGCAGCAGATTCCAACGCTACAACATGAGCCGGTCTATGTAATCAAGACCCTCGATGATGCCACCAGGCAGAGCTTGGAAGACCTGGTTTCGAAACCGCTGATCTTTATTCAGGCAGTCAACTTGATTCAAAACAACCCTGACCAGGCTAAACAACTGCTGGGAGACAATTTCCCGACACAAACGATGGAAATCCCCCAGGGCGTCAGTCTTGATCAGCTACTCCAGGCTATGCCGGCTGAACAGAAAGCAACCCTGGAAAAAGCCGTTACCGAGCACCTGTCGTCGTTGGAAGGTTCCATTTTGCATCAGCTGACTATCTCTTCTGTCAATGCGGAATACACCCGCCTGGGGATCGACACACAAAAAACCCAAAATCAATACATTCTCAATGTAGGTCTGCGCATGATCCTTGTGGCAGTTATTGGTCTGATTGCTTCACTGACAGTCAGTTTCCTTGCCTCACGCACAGCTGCGGCTGTCGCCAGGGATGTGCGTTCAGCAATTTTCACAAAGGTAGAGAACTTCACTACAGCTGAATTCGAAAAATTCTCAACTGCTTCTCTGATCACCCGCACAACCAATGATGTTACCCAGGTTCAGATGGTAGTGTTTATGCTGATCCGAATGGCAATTCAGGCACCAATGATTGGAACGCTGGGCATCATTTACGCGCTCGATAAAAGTCCTGGAATGTGGTGGACAATAGCGTTGGTGGTGGGTTCGCTTTTGATCGTGATCATGAGCTTATTTGCACTTGTCCTGCCCAAGTTTAAAATTATCCAGGAGCTTATCGATCGTCTCAACCTGGTCATGCGTGAAAATCTTTCTGGTTTGATGGTAATCAGAGCGTTTAACAAACAGCGTTTTGAAGAAGACCGCTTTGATAAAGCAAATATTGATGTCACCGATAACCAGGTCTTTGTCGGAAGAGCGATGTCATTTGTTTTTCCACTGATGAATCTGGTCATGCTGGGTGGACAGGTTTTAGTAATCGCTGTTGGAGCAAGATTCGTCGCCCAAAGTGCTTTACAAGTGGGTGATTTGATTGCTTTTATGCAATATTCGATGCAGATATTTTTCTCGTTTATGCAACTTTCCATGCTCCTTATCTTTATTCCGCGCGCAGCCGTCTCTGGTAACCGCATTGCAGACGTTTTGGAGACACCATTTGTTATCACAGATCCGGAACAACCAACAGAACTCCAAAAACCGGTCAGAGGACTGGTGGAATTCCATGATGTTGACTTCAGATACCCTGACGCAGAGGAAGATCTTTTACATGACATCAGTTTCAGGGCAGAGCCCGGCGAAGTAACCGCAATCATCGGTTCAACTGGTTCCGGTAAATCTACACTGATCAACCTTCTTCCACGCTTTTTCGATGTATCCAAAGGTGCAATCACTCTTGACGGGGTTGATATTCGCGATCTCACACAATATGAATTACGAAATCAGATCGGATATGCACCTCAAAAGGGTCTTCTTTTTAGTGGTAGCGTTGCCAGTAACCTGCAGGTAGGCAAACCTGGCGCTTCTGATGAAGATATGTTCGAAGCAATTCAAATTTCCCAGGCAGAGGATTTTGTATCCAAAGATGAAGACGGTTTAAATATGGAAATTTCTCAGGGAGGAACCAACGTCTCAGGAGGTCAGAAACAACGCCTCTCGATTGCCAGGGCGGTGATAAACAAACCACCGGTATTGATTTTCGACGATACATTTTCTGCGCTCGATTTCAAGACGGACGCGGCTCTACGGCAGGCAATTAGTCAGAATCTAACTGGCAGAACACTGCTCGTGGTAACGCAGCGGGTATCGACCGCCAAACAATCGGACCAAATATTGGTTTTGGATAATGGGCGTGTAGTGGGCAAAGGTACACATCGCGAGCTGATGCAAAATTGTAAAACCTACCAGGAAATTGCCAGTTCTCAGCTCAGTGAGGCGGAGTTAGCATGAGCAATAATACACGACCTCAACCTGTCAATAACGCTAATAGCAACAACAAAACCCAATCCCAGCGACCACCTATTCGGAGGGGCGGTGGACCCGGCGCGTTGATGCCTGGGGAAAAAGCCCGGGATTTCAAAGGCAGCATGCTGAACCTGATTCGCTATCTCGGTAAGTTTAAATGGCTGATCCTGTTCGCAATGGGCCTCGCAGCTGGTTCAACCGTATTCTCAATCTTTGGTCCCCGCACCCTCGGTCAGGCAACCACAGAACTCTACCTTGGCGTTCAACGCATCATCCAGAACGATCCGCTTGGCATCGATTTTGTGCGGCTGAATCAAATCTTGGTTCAAGTTCTAATTCTGTTTCTGATCTCAACAATATTGGGTGTGGTTCAGGGTTATGTGCTGACAACTATTTCAGCCAAAATTACGTACCAGTTGCGTAAAGAGATTTCCGAGAAACTCAACCGACTTCCTCTTGGCTTCTTCGATAAAGTCACACATGGTGAAGTTCTCTCGCGAGTCACAAACGATGTCGACACGATCAATCAAACGCTCAACCAGAGTCTCTCGCAGATCATCACCTCGTTGACCCGAGTGATCGGTGTTTTGATCATGATGTTGAGCATCAACTGGTTGATGACCTTAATCGGCATCGCCATGGTGCCGCTCGCAATGATCCTGATCCGCTTCGTTGTCAGTAAATCTCAGGTTTACTATCGCCGTCAGCAGGAGTATCTGGGGCACATCAATGGGCACGTAGAAGAAATGTATGGCGGTCATGTAGTCCTCAAAGCATTTAATGGCGAGAAAGCCAGCATTGCTCGCTTCGAAGAATTAAACGATACGCTCTACGACAGTGCCTGGCGCTCACAGTTACTGACTGCGGTAATTATGCCCAGCATGCGCCTGATAAGCAACTTCGGTTACATCGCGGTAGCGATGCTGGGGGGTTCGCTTGTGATCCAGGGCAGGTTGAATGTCGGTGATATTCAAGCATTCATTCAATACCTGCGCTCCTTCCAGGACCCCTTGCTGCAGATAGCAAATATTACCAATATTCTTCAACAAACAGCAGCAGCTTCCGAACGCGTCTTTGAGTTCTTGCACGAACCAGAAGTTGTTCTCGAAACTCAGAATCCAGTCGTTCTGGACACGGTGGAAGGTGCTGTGGAATTCCGAAATGTACACTTCGGTTATGAGGCTGACAACCCTGTTATCAAAGATTTTTCGGTCAAGGTAGAACCTGGTCAGCAGGTTGCCATTGTTGGACCCACCGGAGCTGGCAAAACCACCCTGGTGAAGTTGCTGATGCGTTACTATGACATCGACAGCGGAGAGATCCTGGTCGATGGTGTCAATATCAAAGAATTTACTCGTGCAGACCTACGGAGTAAGTTTGCCATGGTACTCCAGGACACCTGGTTGTTCAATGGCACGATTCGGGAAAACATTCGCTATGGTCGCCAGGACGCAACGGACGAAGAAGTGGAACGCGCAGCCGATACAGCTTATGCCGATCATTTCACCCGTACACTACCTGGCGGGTACGACATGGTGCTTAACGAAGACGCGTCCAATGTTTCTGCCGGACAAAAGCAGCTGTTAACGATTGCCCGCGCTGTCCTGGCAGATCCGCCTATCTTGATTTTGGATGAAGCCACCAGTTCGGTCGACACCCGCACGGAAGTCTTAATCCAAAAAGCAATGGATAAGCTGATGAAGGGCAGAACTTCGTTTGTGATTGCTCATCGTCTGTCCACCATCCGCAATGCGGACAGAATTTTGGTGCTGAAGGATGGGGATATCGTTGAACAGGGCACACACGAGAGCTTGCTTGAAGCCAACGGCTTTTATGCTGATTTGTATAACAGCCAATTTGTAAGCCAGATGGAGTAGTTTTGAAAAAATGGGACGGTATGAATGCCGTCCCATTTTTTTATCTTTGCTGTAATTCCTCTTCAACGATGCGGATACCGCTGCTGGCACCAATTCGGCTTGCCCCTGCCTCTACCATCCTCTTCGCGTCAGCAAAACTTCGGATCCCACCGGAAGCCTTAACACCCAGTTTATCGCCAACAACACTACGCATCAGGGCGACATCTTCCACAGTCGCGCCACCGGTTGAAAACCCGGTAGATGTTTTCACAAAATCAGCTTCAGCATCCATGGCAATCTGGCAAGCGGCTACTTTCTCTTCATCGGTTAACAAACAGGTCTCGATGATCACCTTGACAATCGCCTGTCGTTTGTGAGCTTCCTGCACGACTTTGCGGATATCTCGTGCAACGGCATCCTGATTCCCAGATTTCAGCTCGCCCACATTCAGCACCATGTCGATCTCAACGGCACCATCTTTGATTGCACGTTTTGTTTCCGCTCTTTTTGCCCTGGTGGACATAGCGCCCAAAGGAAAACCAATTGTGGCTGCCGTTTTGACCTGGCTGCCAGCAAGTGCTTTTTTGCAGTGCTTGACCCAATAGCTGTTCACACAGACTGCGCCAAACCCGTAACTGATCGCTTCACTACAGAGCTGCTCCACCTGGGCAAGCTTGGCATCAGCTTTGAGCAATGTGTGGTCGATCATGGCTGCCAATTTGCTCGTATTCTGGATGGTATTATCGTTTTCCGTCATATTTATCTCCTTGTTTCAACACTACTTGAATCCTCTCTTGATCTGTTTGGGCTAAACAAGCCGGCACTGAGGCGCAAAATGTATTATGATTGGGTTACTGCCTTGTAAAACAGCAGCTACTCTTATCGAGGGATTAATCATAACGAAACAAGCATGAAAAGTCCAGAATTCCAAGCCATCTGCGCCGTTGCGCATCCGAATATTGCTTTCATCAAGTATTGGGGCAACCGGGACCAGGATCTGCGCCTGCCCTGCAACAGCTCTCTTTCGATGAATCTCTCCGGGCTCGAAACTCGTACGACGGTTCAATTTGATCCCAATCTTACCCATGATGTTTTCATTTTCTCAGGAGAGGTGGTGGTTGGACCAGCATTGGAACGGGTCAGCCATTTTCTTGACCATGTCCGTTCTTTAGCTAACAAGAATGTCTACGCGCATGTTGAAAGCCAAAACAACTTCCCAACCGGCACAGGGATCGCCTCTTCGGCTTCGGCTTTCGCTGCCCTGGCAATGGCAGCCAGCCACGCAATTGGGCTGAGCCTGGACGAAAGGGATCTCTCTCGCCTTGCCCGACGTGGCTCTGGTTCTGCCAGCCGATCCATCCCTACTGGCTTTGTAGAATGGCAAGCAGGAAAAAACGACGGTGACTCTTTTGCTTACACAATTGCCCCTGCCAGCCACTGGGACCTTCTTGACCTGGTTTGCGTGCTCGACAGCACTCACAAATCCGTTGGGTCGACCGGTGGTCATGCTTTGGCAGATACATCGCCCTTGCAATCTGTTCGCCTTGCCCATGTCCAGGAAAGGGTTGAAAAGTGTCGAAAAGCAATTTTGGCAAAGGATTTTGAAAGCTTCGCCCAGGTCGTTGAAGAAGACTCAAACCTGATGCATGCCGTAATGCGCACAAGCAACCCACCCTTACACTATTGGTTACCTGAAACTGAAATCATTTTGTGGAATGTGCTCAACTGGCGCAAGGAGGGTTTGACTGTCTGCTGCACCGTGGATGCTGGACCGAACGTGCACGTACTTGTTCTCAGCGAGTACGCCCCTGCATTGGAAACGCGCCTGGCTGAATTACCCGGAGTGCAGAAAATCTTTAAGGCTGGTCCAGGGTCCGGTGCTAGCCTTTGCTGACAATATTTACCAGATCTTCGAATTTCTCGATTTCATTGTCCCATCCAGCCCTTCGATAGCTTTGGAAATCTCTTCGAGGTTGTCAATCAGCTGGAGGATTTTTTCAACGCTGTCAGTTAATTGAACAAGCTGGTCTGACACCTGTTCAGTTCTTTTCCAGAGGTGTTCCAAATGGCGTGGGATATCTTCAACTGCATGCGTCAAATCGGTAAGACTGCTTTTATGGGTTTCCAGGATTCCGTGAAAAACGTTCAGGTCCAATAGATATTCAAGTTTCCTGACGATATCACTTAACCCGCCGGTAAAGGTAACCGTCACCTTATAAACTTTAGGCAAGGTCTCAGATTCCAGGCGAGTCTCGAGACGATCAATGGAAGTTCTCAACTCGTACCCTGGCGGGATGGCAGGAATAGGCTGGTGGATCAGCGTCAATCCTTCCAAATCGTAATTCTTCAACGATGTTTTCAGCGGGGGTTCAAACACAACCTGAACGTGATTCGCGATGGTTTTGCCGGTATTTTTTATCACCAGGTCAAATATAGGAGAGTCCGTCTGGGCATCGAAGTAGACCACGATGTAAGGAGCGAACTCCAGGTTGCGATCCTCTACCATTTCTTCTATGCTTTTTTCAGTCGCAGCAGCTGACTTTTTTGTCTCCCTTGCCATCTCGGCGGTCTTGACCACGTACAAGATGACAGCAGCCAGGCTAGCAATCTGTACGATCAATAATATTGTTTCTCTCAGGCTTTCAGACATCTTGCCTCCTATTGATCATCTTTTGGTATTTTTCGATTTTGGATAAGGCAGCTCTTCCCAGGTTGCCTTTAAGACCTGGCAGACAAAATCCTGGTCATCGAGGTTCTCAAACACATAAGAAAGCCTGGCACCGGGATAGGCATAACCTTCCATGGCGTCCTCGCCCAGTAGATCAGCGCCTGCATCAGTCTTTTTGAGAAAAACCTGGTTATCACAGATAAGACCCATGACTTTGCCATCCATGTAAAAACCATATTCCCCAAACATTTTCCGAACGCTGACATCGCCGGCTGGGTTTAGCTGCTCCAAAACGTATTGAATATACTCATCTGTGCAAGACATTCACTGCCCTCCCAAGTTAATCTGGCTTTATTGTAATCAAGTTTTTGGTGTTTATGCTCGCCAATAGCTGGTAGGGAACTGGACTGCCATACCCTCCTGGTACCATTCGGAAAGGTATTGCTCTCAACATACTCTAAAATTGCAGAAAGCCTCCCCGTAGGGCGTGATTGAGGACGTATAAATGATCAAAGAGCTTAGTCTTGATCGTCCTCAATCCGCCGTAAACATCGGTCTTCGTGTACAGTTATCTTTCAACCAGGTTACCATTAGGCGGATTGAGAGCCCCGTATGCGTTCGCACACTAGAGGTCACAGCGCTCTCAATCTCGACCTGCAAATGGATATCGAGACCAACGCGTCAAAAACTTTTCATTTTGCTATCAAGGCAAACATCTCACTTAG
>DOEX01000232.1 GCA_003532515.1 Anaerolineaceae bacterium
CCAGCTTTTACCGTCAGCAAATGCTCAACACTCCCGCAGGCAAAAAAGCGCTCGATTACCTCCACAAACGCGGTCTCACTGACGAGACCATCAAAATTTGGGGGCTGGGCTACGCGCCCGGCGGTTGGACCGCGCTTCTTGATCACTTGCGCCTGAAAAACTATGAACCTGCCATCCTGGTGAGTGCGGGCTTGATGACTGAGCGCGACGACGGCAGCATTCATGACCGTTTCCGCAACCGTTTAATGTTCCCGATCCGCGGACATTACGGTCAGATGGCTGGCTTTGGCGGGCGGGTGCTGGACCCCGAGGACGTGCCAAAGTACCTGAATTCTCCGGCGACCGATGTGTTTGACAAAGGTCGTCTGCTCTATGGGCTTGACCTGGCGCGCAAAAGCATTCGCTCGCTCAACCAGGCGGTCATCGTTGAAGGTTATATGGATGTGATCGGCTTGCACCAGGCGGGCTTCAGCAATGCGGTCTCACCCATGGGCACCGCCCTGACTGAGGATCAATTCCGCCTCATCAAACGCCTCACACGCAATATTGTACTTGCGCTTGATCCTGACGCTGCCGGTCAGAACGCCACCCTGAAAGGGCTCGAAACGGCGCGCAAGGCGATGGACCAGGAGTCCGAAATCCGCTTTGACTCCCGCGGGCTCTTGCGTGTGGAACAGCATTTGAATGCTGATATCCGCGTGACCGAACTGCCCGGGCTGATGGATCCGGATGAAATCGTGCTTGAAGACCCGGAAGCCTGGAAGCAAATCATCGCGAAGGCAAAACCAGTGGTGGTGCATGTCATGGAAACACTGGCAGCAAACCAGGATCTGCGGGATGCCAAGGTGAAACGCGACATTGCTTCCCAGGTGATGCCCCTGATTGACGACGTGGCGGATGCAGTGGAGCGGGAAGCATACCGTCAGCAGCTGGCAGCTTTTTTGCGCGTAGATGAACGTTCTTTAAAAAGCACGCGCACTGAACTTGCGCATAGCCGTCGAAGAAAGATTGAAAATGATCAGGCAGATGTGATCCCTGCCAGCATGCTGAACAAACCAGCCCACAAAAACCAGAAACTTGAACGCTACCTTTTGCATGATCTGTTCATCGATCCTGAAGGTCTGTTTCGCCTGGACAAGACCCTCTGCAATTTAGGACTTGACCCGATCATGGAATCTGATTTTCAGAGTGCCGATACCCTGGCAGGCTTTCGCTTGGTCAGAGACAGCCTGCGCCAGGTGGACTATACGCCGGCAGATTATATTGAAACGCGCTTGACCTCCGCGTTGGAATTTGAAGAAAATCCAACCTTTGTTGAGGTCCAATATGCCATCACCAAAGAGAAGCGGGATCAACACCAGGTACGGGCGGCTGTGCGGATGCGTTTGAATCGCCTGGAAGACAGGCTGGAAGAAATCAAATTCCTGCAGTCTGATGAGGTTGATTCAAAGACATACACAGATGAAGAAGTACAATTCCTTTATCTCGAATTACTGCAGAAGCGCCGCATGCTGGATAAAGCTTTGCTTGCACCGGAAGCCGGCGGCAGCACAAGGGTGCGGAGGACATCCTCCATCAAGAGTAAATCCAGAGACAAGGCTTGAGTAAATGTCAGAAAACAACACGGATGATTTTGAACTGAGCGACGATCAACCAGAAACAGAGCCTGAAATACATAGAGGCGAAATTGTGGACGATCCGATCCAGCTCTACCTGCGGGACATAAGCCGCGAAGAGCTGCTTCTGGCAGAGCAGGAATTCTACCTGGCTATCGTTTTTCAGGCGAATGAACAGATGAATCTTTATAGGGCTGGTGAGTCCGGCCTGAATTTGGAAAGCATCTTAGCCGACATGAAGACGACCTGGGCACAGGTGGAGATGGATGCAGCCAGGCTCTCCTTTCCGGCACCGGATGTAAAGATGGTGTTGGATGAAGCCAAGCATTTCCAGCAAAGCATGGAGATGCCCAATCCGCCATATATCCGTACCTACCTGGACGATCCTCGTTGGGGCAGCGACAAGCATTGGGAAGATCTGGCACGCGACCTGCTGCGTTTCTTCAAGAATGCATACATTCTGCCCGAAGGTTTGATTGAACCACTGAGCCTCAATTGGCTGAATGGCACCGACTTACAACACCTGGAAGCCAACCCGGCAGAAATAAAAACCGGCATTGATCGGGTTGTGGAAAATGCTGACTTTGCCAACCAAAAACTGGTGGAATACAACCTTCGCCTGGTGGTCAGCATAGCGAAACGCTACAACAACAGAGGCATTGCCATGGAGGATCTTATCCAGGAAGGCAATATGGGCTTGCTGAGGGGCATCCAGAAGTTCGACCCTGCCAAAGGCTTTCGCTTCAGCACTTATGCCACCTGGTGGATCCGCCAGGCAATCACCCGCTATATTCATGAGAATGCGCGCACCATTCGCATACCGGTACACATTGTCGAATCCATTAGCAAATTGGTAAAAGTGCAGCACCGCCTGGTGCAAATCCTGGGTCGGGACCCAACCTTCGCTGAGATGGCAGTTAAGTCAGGTTTTCTCTCAGAAGAAGACGTCAGTGCCATCCTCGAGATCGGGGGGAGCCGCGAGCTGGCGGATAAGGATTTGCTGCATCGCTGGGATGAAGCCACGCAGAAGGTGGAGGCGGTCTTGAAGTCAGCCGAGGAGCCCGTCTCGCTGGAAAGCCCGGTAGGTGATGCGGAAAACAGTACTTTGGGCGATTACATCCCCGATTTGGACGCGATCGAACCGATGGAAGAAGTCATGCGCGACAGTCTGCGCAACTCCGTGCGGGAATCTCTGGATAGTTTGCCTGAGCGTGAACGAGATGTGCTTGAATTGCGTTTTGGTCTGAAGGATGGCGTGTATCATTCGCTGGAAGAGATCAGCAACTACTTTGGTCTGACGCGTGAACGCATCAGGCAGATCGAAAGCTCAGCCTTGCGAAAACTGCGCGATCCAAAACGCCGAAATTCACTCAAGGATTATTTACCTGGAAGTTGACCCATGAAAACCGAACACCACTCAACGCTTCATCAGCGCATTTTTGACTTGGTGGAAGCAATTCCTGCTGGCAAAGTTGCCACCTACGGTCAAATTGGCGCAATAGTCGGCGGCTGCAGCGGCAGGATCGTTGGCTTTGCGCTGGCTTCTTTGCGCTACACGGAGGACCGGCAGGTGCCCTGGCAGCGCGTGATCAACCGCCAGGGCAAAATCAGTCTCACCGGACCCGATGCGGCACTCCAACGGGCATTGCTGGAGGACGAAGGCGTGCGTTTTGACACCGAAGGCGTGATCGACCTGGCAGAATTTGGCTGGAAAACCTAAGATTTAGCGATAAGAGGCAGACGTGTTCTCGATTACATCCTTTGATAATGCCCATTTGTTTTACGAGCAGGCTCACCACCTCTGGAAAGCTGCTGAAACGCGCAACAACCTGATCCTGGGATTGTCCCTGCGCCTGACGTCTAACTTGCACGCTTACGGGGAGGCGATGCCGTTAATGGCGCTGGTTAAAGACGAAAACGGTGAGATTGGGGCTTCAGCGCTGATGACGCCCCCTTTCGCCTTGATTGTGCAGAGCGAACCGCTGAACAAACTGGCCTTGGAAGCGCTCGCCGACGCTCTGATTGCAGACGGCTTGCGTTTGCCAAGCGTGAACGGCGTGGATGAAGCGAGCGACTGTTTTGCTGAGATCTGGCAGGAGAAAACCGGGCAGCAGGCGCGACGGATCGTGAACACGCGGGCGTATGAACTGCGGCAGGTTTTACCAATCGATTATCCAGCGGGCAGAATGAAGATCGCAGAAGAATCGGACGCTCAGATCGCGGCAGACATGCACAATGCCATGATCGAAGAAGTCATTTTGGGACCCCGCAGATTGGCTACGGAGGAATCGGAAATGGAAAACATTCGGCTAAAGCGCACTTTCTTTTGGGTGGATGGGGGCGAGGTGGTCAGCATTACCATTGCAACCCGTCCGCAGATCAAAAGCATCTGTGTGGGCGGGGTGTATACCCCTCCTCGCTATCGCCGGAAGGGATATGCCAGAGCCTTGGTGGCAGAGGTGTCAAAAGAGCTCCTCGCGCGCGGTTATGAACTGACCAACCTCTTCACCGACCTCTCCAACCCCACCAGCAACAAAATCTACCAGGAAATCGGCTACCAGCCAGTATGCGACTATCACCAGTATGAGTTTAACTAAACTTACAAGTAGGTTACCTGAAGATTCTAAACTTATGAATCCTAAGAAATAAACAATTCGTTGGGAAATAAGCAGTTGATGATCATTGCCAGGGAATTATGTTTGTAAATCCAGAAAATGTATGCGAGAGAAGAGATGTGTCAAGGACTTAACAAAATAATGTTCTTCTTGTTATAATGATTACTGTGCACACAGATGAACCAAAAATGGCATGATCTTATGATAACTGAAGAAAATTTCTCTGAAATTCTTACTGATCCAGAAAAGTTTGCGTTTTTTATGGAGAATGAAAGTAATAATGGGAAACGGATACAAGTTTTAGAAAAGTTAGGATATCTCGATAAAAACTTCGATAAAAGACCTTTGTTAAAGTTACTAGCGGACTCGAACGACCAAGTCCGGTTCTTAGCAGTAAAGAACTTAGCCAAATTTTCTGATTTTTCCTTGCTCGACACTTTTTATTATATTTCGACACACGATCCGACTTCTATGGTTAGGAGAGAGGCTGTTTCTGGACTTGGTAGACTGCGACATAAGAGTGCTATTCCATACCTTATAAAACTTACTGACGACAAAGACCCAAAAGTTGTAATGCAAGCTATTAGAGCATTACTAGTTTTTAAGAATAACCCCACAGTGATTAATTGCCTTGAAAAAACAATGGATCACCCCAACGAATTAGTACGAGATTACATAACCGCAGAAATCGCCAGGCCAACCAAAGACACTTTATCAAAGCATTCATATGTGAACCCAATTTTGAAGAATGTAATAGTAAATGGTGATGTGCTTGAGTTATTGCCGTATGTACCCGAGGAATCGATTCACCTTACATTTACGTCACCTCCATACTACAACGCTCGAGATTACTCAATTTATTCCAGCTATTCAGAATATCTCGTATTTTTACGAAAGGTATTTACGGAAGTTTATCGAATTACAAAAGAAGGTAGATTTTTTGTCTTAAACACTTCACCAATAATAATCCCTAGAGCTAGTCGAAATCACTCGAGTAAACGTTATCCCATTCCATTTGACATACATCCATTATTAATTGAAATGGGTTGGGAGTTTATTGATGATATTGTCTGGGAAAAGCCTGAATTCACTGTAAAAAACAGAATTGCAGGTTTTCTACAGCATCGAAAACCATTAGCATACAAACCTAATGCGGTCACAGAAATGATAATGGTTTATAGAAAAAAAACAACAAGGTTACTTGATTGGAATATTCATCAGTACGATCCTAAGATTGTAAACGACAGTAAAGTAAAAGACGGTTTTGAAACTACAAACGTATGGAAAATTGATCCGAAGTACGACAAATTACATAGTGCAGTTTTTCCAATTGAATTATGCAACAAAATAATATCGTATTACTCGATGGTTGGTGATTTAGTTTTCGATCCGTTTGGGGGAAGCGGAACAATAGCCAAATCTGCTCATGGTTTAAGACGGAATTTTTTCCTCACAGAAATAGACACCAATTACTTTGCTAATATGAAGGAATCGATCTTGATCGATAATAAGATTCAAAATGTAACCTTTTTAAGCACAGATGATTTCCAGAGGAGGATAAACAAATGAGCATATCAAGTATTGTCATAAAGCGGATTGTTTTTCAACTAATCACAGGTCAAGATTATCGGATGGAAGTCTTATCACTAATTAATTCTACGTTCTTACAATATACTATCGATTTTTTCAAGTTGGTTATTGATGCAAAAATTGAAAACAAAGACCTTACGCTCGATTGGTATAAGGACAAGTTTGTTAGTAATCCATTGCTCGAGCCTAAAGAACGCGCAATTAATGCAGGAATTAACAAAAAGACTATCCATAATATGCATGGAAGCTCAACGAAATCTATATTAATCAATGCCGCTGAAGAAAGCTATGATCATTTGTCAAGGACAATCAATGAGTTGATCGATGACTCTGGCAGCCTGGATGTCAACCTAATATTAAAATTCAACAAAGCTAGTGTCGAGCTGACCCTAAATGAAAGCTTACTTGTAATTAATGCATTAGCA
This sequence comes from Anaerolineaceae bacterium, assembly GCA_003532515.1. Taxonomy (GTDB): domain Bacteria; phylum Chloroflexota; class Anaerolineae; order Anaerolineales; family Anaerolineaceae; genus Mesolinea. The sequence goes on from DOEX01000232.1 coordinate 6,247, forward strand.
GTAAAGCGATCAGAATTAAGAGGCGGGCTTTGGTCAACAGCTGGGAAAAGAGTTGAAGTACCATTAGTCTATACTTTATGCAAGCTCTTCAAGGTTCCAGAGGAGAATTATAGAAAGATGCCGGGCGGAAAGTTTTATCGAAATATCGAAATTACACGGCAAATTGATTCGTACATAAACTATGATGGAAAGACATTCTATAAATGCGAAGTGAAATTAATGGGTAAGGGAAATCCTGAAAGTGCTGATGCTGCTTTTGCTAGAGATACACACATTTTTATTGCAGATACATTGTCAGAAAAAAACAAGGTTCAATTTAACCATGCCAGGAAAGAATGGGTTGAGCTTCATACGAAGGATGGGTATCGAAGGTTTAATGATGTATTGAACCATTTGGACATCCCGCACGAAAATTTTTCTGGAGATCTTACCCAAGAGCTGAACAATATACTAGAAGGTATTTTTTCAGATATTGAATAACATATTTTCTTCTTTCATAACCGCTGTTGTTTTCTGCACTCAGCTGAGAGCAACATGCAGTCTTTGCTCTAAGGTCACCTCTTCTTCTGGACGAGTAGAAAATGGCGGAGATTGGTAGATGGGTCTACAGGTGTATTCCTGAGCTTTTGGACCTGGTTTCCCCCTTACATCTAGATTCGTTAGTTTTTCTCAAAATCACAAATTTGAAGGGACCAACATGGACGTTCTCACATATTCAGGAAATCATTATGATCCTATCCTTTTTAAGAACGAAGGATTAGGAACTAATGTTGTTTTTTTTTGTAGATTCATAATTCGGGAACTTCGCATCGTTAAGGTTATTGTCGAAAGTCGAAATTCAGGTGATATGCTCCAAAAAACTCGTGAAATTGGTGTTTTTTCTTAAGAAAACAGTGATCATTAACTGACCTTTGACTTAATTCTCATCTTAATAGTTTTCGGGAAAACGCTTAATGTATTCAGCAAATCTTGGAAACAGAGCAAACCAATTCCCTAACCGCAGTCTGGGTTTTCGTGCCTATTCCCCAAGTAGCGATGCAATTTTAAGCATACCTTGCCGCGGTTGGTGGTAGGCTAGGCGTCAGGTTTCGGGCTAATCGGTATTACTATAGGAGCTTTTTGAGGAAAACGGCGGGTACTGTCAAGTATTTTTCGCACATTTAGGAATCACTTGGTTGGTAATCCTCCAAATGCTGCATGTTCAAGTACGTTTTCTGACCCCACTCAGACTGCTCGATGTATCTGAGTCGGGCACATACNNCATCTGGAAAGGCACCGATGCTTTTGGTGATCTGGCCATTACACCGTGATCAAAGAAAAGCCTTGTTTCCTCTGTGTTATCGGATGCCTTTTTCGATCTGTGCAGTGACATGGCGCCGTGGGGTCAAAAAAAGAGGCTGACTTTTCAGCC
>DOEX01000198.1:0-7780 GCA_003532515.1 Anaerolineaceae bacterium
CTGGACGATGGACGCACCAGTCAGAACCCCGACCCCGCCATCCACCCGAACGGATTGACCTTTAACATGACCAACCTCTTCCGCGGTGGCGGCACGGTGACCAACGTGACAGGCATCCTGGACTATTACCAGAGCCTTTACCGTGTACAACCGACCACTGGTGCCGTTTATGCCGATGCAAACCCGCGCACGGCTGCTCCCGAAATCACAGAAGCTGACCTGAAGGTGACGAGTTTCAATGTGTTGAACTACTTTGTCACTCTGGACGACGGCGTCAATGACATCTGCGGTCCGGATGGCATCCAAGAATGCCGCGGCGCTGATAACGCCGACGAATTTGCACGCCAGAAGGCAAAAATCCTGGCAGCACTGGATATCATTGACTCAGATATTTATGGTCTGATGGAAATCGAAAACGATTCGCCTATCAGCCGAAATGACGCTGTTGCGGACCTGGTGGCAGGATTGAACGCGATCAAGGGTGAAGGCACCTACGCCTACATCGATACCGGCGCGATTGGTGGCGACGCCATCAAGCAAGCCATCCTCTACAAACCGGCTGCTGTAACACCGGTGGGAGGATACCAGATTCTTGATTCCAGCGTGGATGCACGCTTTATCGATACGGCTAACCGGCCCGTTTTGGCACAGGTCTTCATGGACAATGAAACGGGTGAGGAGTTCGTGGTAGCAGTCAACCACCTTAAATCCAAGGGCTCGGCTTGTGTTGACGACCCGGACCTGGGCGATGGGCAAGGCAATTGTAACCTTACCCGCCTTGCGGCAGCTGAAGCGCTTGTAGACTGGCTGGCTAACCCAATGTACTTTGGGGATATTGAGAAGACTTTGATCATCGGCGATCTGAACTCTTACGACAAAGAAGATCCTATTGATGCGATCAAACTGGGTGCGGACGATACCGCCGATACCGCGGATGATTACCTTGACATGATTTTTGAGAAACGAGGCGAACTAGCCTATGGTTATGTTTATGATGGGCAGACTGGTTACCTGGATCACGCCCTGGCGAACCAGGCTATGGCAGAGAGCATCGGAGATGTGAACACCTGGCACATCAATGCCGATGAGCCGGACCTGATCGACTACGACACCTCTTTCAAGCTCCCCGCGCAGGATCTGCTCTATGCTCCCGATGCCTATCGCTCATCCGACCACGACCCGGTAATTGTTACTATGAGTTTTGTACCGTTTAGTGTTACCAATGTGGATTTAATGCAGTCCACTGACCCGCTCACTCTTGAAACTACAGCTACACCACTACCCGGCAGTTTAACGGGCGGATTCACGATGGTTTTAGACCCAGCGGTTCCCTGGTACTATTTTGATACTGACACTATCGCATCCAACCGCCCGCTGGCAGATGGAAGCTATCCATTCTACCTGGAGGGTACGACAAATGAGATTTTCACCCTGGTGGTGAACGGCACAGATTACTTCCTGCGTGATACCTATGCCAACGACGACACACCGCTTCGCGTTCAGGGCAACTTCCCGCTGGGTGCATACACCTATGTTGGTGATGTCACGGATACTTATGGGTTAACCGACGAGGTTTCCCTGACCATCACTTTTGTAGCTCCATTGGCAGTGACAGAAGTGGATCTGGAAGCCAGCACTGTAATCGCTGGTCCTTATGAAGCCTTACCCGGCAACCTGGCAGACGGCTTCACCATGGTTTTGGATCCGGCAGTTCCCTGGTACTACTTTGATACTGACACCATCACTTCCAACCGCCCGCTGGCGGACGGAAGCTATCCCTTCTATTTAGAGGGCACAACTACAGAGTTATTCACACTGGTGGTGAACGGTACAGATTACTTCCTGCGTGATACCTATGCCAACGACGGCACACCTTTGCGCGTTCAGGGCAACTTCCCACTGGGTGCTTACACCTATGTGGGTGATGTCGAAGACACCTTCGGGTTCATCGATGAAGTCTCTCTGACCATCACGTTTGTCGCTCCGCTGGCAGTAACCGAGGTCTCACTGGTTCAATCCATTGACCTGAGCACCTGGACCCCGGTTGAGGGTAACCTGGCTGATGGCTATGCCATGAACCTCGACATAACCGTTGAATATTATTACCTGGATGCCGAGAGTGTCACCTCCAACCGGACATTGGCAGATGGGAGTTATCCCTTCTACATGACTGCTAACCCTGGTGCCGAGTTCTTTGCCTATTGGGCGGAACGCGGTGTTGTGGATGGCGCGACTGGCTGGCAGGCTTTGATGTGGCAAATTATTAACGGCGACGCCCCTATGTTCTATCTCAAGGTTGAAGGCGCAACCTTCACACTGATTGACGGACTGCAAGGCGAACCCAATCCACTGCGTGTAAACGGTGGTTATTACCCCGGTCTCTACGCCTTCAGCGGCGTGGTTGAAGACGAGTTTGGTTTTGAAGATGAACTGGATGTAGACATTTTCTTCAACGACATCCCGTTTGCTGAAGACCAGGCTGTTACCACACCTGAGGAAACTGCCATCGACATTACCCTGGTGGCGACAGACATTGAAGGCGAAGCCTTGACTTACGCTATTGTTGCTGAGCCCACTCACGGAACTGTAACCCTGGTTGGCAACATTGCCACCTATACTCCCGCTCTTGATTTTGTTGGCGAAGATAGCTTTACCTTTAAGGCAAATGACGGCATAGTTGACAGTAATATCGCCAACATTACCATCACTGTGACCCCGGTAAATGACCCGCCAGTAGCTGTTGATGACGCATATGAAGTGGACGAAGACGACGTTCTGACAGTTGCGGCACCTGGTGTGATGGCCAATGATATTGAGGTCGACACCGATAACATGGTAGTGGTGCTGGTTTCCAACGTCAGCCACGGCTCTTTGGTTTTGTTAGGCGACGGCTCCTTTACCTACACTCCCGATCCAGACTTTACTGGCACGGACAGCTTTGTTTACAAGCTGATCACTTACCCCGCCATTGAGGATGCCTGGACGGACGAGGCGACAGTCACCATTACTGTGAACCCAATCAACGATGCCCCCGTGGCTGAAGACCAGAACGTAACCACCGCAGAAGACACCGCCAAGGACATAAACCTGGTGGCGACCGATATTGACGGCGACGAACTTACCTACGCGATTGTCGATGAGCCTTCACATGGCGGTGTGGTTCTGGAAGGCAGTGTTGCTACCTATACTCCGGATCCCGACTTCAACGGCGAAGATAGCTTCACTTTCACAGCAACAGACGGTACGCTTATCAGTGACATGGCTGTGGTTACCATCACGGTTACCCCAGTCAATGATGCCCCGGTTGCAGTGGATGATGGCTACACTACGAATGAAGACGAAGTTCTGACAGTTTTTGTGGCAGAGGGACTTTTGGCAAATGACAGCGACGTAGATGGAGACACAATAACAGTAGATTCTTATACCGTAGCGCCACAGCATGGCACAATAATCCTCAATGCTGACGGATCATTCACTTACACACCCGATGATAATTTCTTTGGAACGGATAGCTTTGTATACAAGATAATTGATGGCAATCCGTTTAGCAGTGACGAGGCTACAGTTACCATTACTGTAACCCCAGTCAACGACTGGGTGGTGGCGAATGATGACGAATACGAAACCATGGCTGGCGTTTTGCTGATTGTAGCGGCGCCTGGTATTCTGGAAAATGATGTTCTGCTCGACCCCGATGAAGAAGTAACCATCCAGATCCTGGAAGCTACGTATAACGGTTCTTTGGGTATGAACAGCGACGGTTCCTTCACTTACATGCCCGATGCCGGCTTCTTCGGTGTGGACACTTTCGAATATCAACTCAATTCGACCACGATGCTGCAAGGCGAATTCAGCGATACAGCTATTGTAACCATCAAGGTGACAGCGATGCAAATCTTCCTGCCGTTGATACTAAGGTAGTAGATTGACGGTTATTAGTAAACAGCGCCCTGGAAATCTGGGGCGCTGTTTTTTTGCCCCATCATAATTGAAGGATGGAAAGAAATACGTTTTTTTTGGAGGGAACTGGTCTCCCTGGCCTGTGTTGAAAACGGTTTTGACGGTCATGCAAGAGGCAAAAGAGTATAATTAGCGGGTTTCGAAAAGAGGAATATGATCAAAACCCAAGGTTTGACAAAAGTATTCAAGATAGGTAAAAAAGAAGAAACCGAGCTTGTTGCAGTCAACGATCTGACACTGGAAGTAGAGCGTGGGGAAGTTTTTGGTTTTTTGGGACCGAATGGCGCCGGCAAAACCACCACAGTGCGCATGTTGACCGGCTTGATCCGCCCCAGCGCTGGCATTGCTCAGATCGCCGGATTCGAGCTCGGGAAAAATGACACCGAGATTCGCCAGAATGTTGGCATCCTGACTGAATCTCCCGGAATGTACGACCGTTTGACTGCCGAGAAAAACCTGACAATCTTCGCAAATCTATATGATGTGCCTGATAATGAAAAATCAGTGAACAAATATTTGAGCATGTTGGGCTTGTGGGAACGACGAAACGATACTGTTGGTAGTTTTTCGAAGGGCATGCGCCAAAAACTGGCGGTCGCCCGCGCCTTGATCCATGAACCGCAAATCCTCTTCCTGGATGAGCCCACTACCGGACTGGATCCAGAAGCATCCAAAACCGTGCGTGATTTCGTGGAAGAGCTTAAGACCGAAGGACGTACCATCTTCATGACCACCCATAACCTGGATGAAGCCGAGAAGCTTTGTGACCGGGTTGGCATTTTTCAACAGCGCTTGCTCACGCTGGACAGCCCCTCCAACTTGCGCGAAAAAATGTACGGTCGCAGGGTAGTCTTTCATTTGCGTGAATTACAGCCGGGTTGGGTAGACCTGGTTTCCAACATGCCCGGAACGGGGAATGTTGAAGCGGCGGACAATAAGCTGGTGATTTCCCTGAAAGATCCTGAGCAGAGCAACCCGGAAATTGTGAAAGCACTGGTATTGGCTGGCGCAGAGGTGCAGTTTGTAGGCGAAATCCGCCACAGCCTGGAGCAAATTTATCTCGAAATGGTAAACAACAGTGAAAGGGGGCAGCGATGAAACACATCAAAACGATTATTAATAAAGAATGGTCCGAAGTTTTCAAAAACCGATGGGTGATCTCCACCATGACCATGCTGCCAATGCTGTTCACTGCCCTTCCGTTAGTAATGCTTGCTACGACTGGGGGCAGTGCGATTTCGGCTGAAATCGGTGCTGAAAGCAGCGGTTTGCCCGCTGGCTTTGTTGCCGGTTGTGTGGGATTGAGCGCTTCAGACTGTATGCAAATTTACTTGCTCAACCAGTTTATGCTCTTGTTTATGATGATGCCGCTGATGATCCCGACAACCATCGCCGCCTATAGCATCGTTGGTGAGAAAACTACCCGCAGCCTGGAACCACTCTTAGCTACACCCATTACTACCATAGAACTTTTGGCAGGCAAGGGGCTGGCAGCGGTGATTCCCGGTGTTCTGATCAGTTATGCTGCCTTTGGTGTGTTTATGCTCGGTGGTCTATTGCTAAAGTTGAGCCCAGGCGTATTGGCTTATATCGTCAGTCCAATCTGGCTGCTGGGGATCCTGGTTTTAGGACCAATCCTCTCAGTAATTGCAGCCATTTTCGCAATTTATGTGTCATCCAGGGTCAGCGACCCCAGAGTAGCTGAACAACTTTCCGGAATGGTGATCATGCCGCTTATGCTGGTGATGTTTGCTGTTTTAGCAGGAAAATTAGTGATCAATGTCTGGTTTATGTTGATTGCGATCGTGGTTTGTGCCATCATCGCGTTTGGAATGTTGCATTTGGGAACGGTGATCTTTGACCGCGAAAATATTCTCACAAAATGGAAGTAATCGAATGAAAAAGACCCGCTATTGGATTGGACTCTTGCTTGTTTTAGCCCTTGTTTTCGTGTTTTCGGAAGCACAAGCACAAACTGAATCGCCCTTGGTCCTGAGGCTTACCAGGAACTTTGGATATGGGTCTGGGTCGGATATCCAGGGCAATATGACTTTGTACCTGGACGGAGATATGAGTTCAGTTGAACGAGTTGTCTACTACATGGACGATGAGATCATGGCAGAAGTCACGCAAGAGCCGTTTAAATTACCATTTAGCACGGATGATTATGAACCTGGTGTGCATAAAATGAGGGCTGAGGTAAGCAGCACGGATGGAAAAGTCACAACTGCTGGACCGATAGTCTACAACTTTTTGAGTGCCTCTGAATCCGGGGAAAAGACCACCAGTATATTAATCGCGGTGATTGGCATTAGCCTGGCAGCGGCGGGTCTCAGCTGGTTCATTTCCTCCCGGCAGAAGGGTGGGGCAGTTGCCACGGGAGGGATACATGGATTGGCAGTTTGCAATCGGTGTGGCAAAACCTTTCCACGCTCATTTTTTGGGATGAACATGGTGGTGGGGAAGTTTGAACGCTGTCCGCATTGCGGTAAGTGGCAGCTGACCCGGCGTGCCAGCCCGTTGGAAATTGAGTGGGCAAATGAGGATTCCCGCCCGAAAGAACCTCAAGAGGTCACGGAAAGAACGAAAAAAGACGACCTGGACGAAAGCAAGTATATTGATTTGTAGGCGGAATAGTTGTCATGCCTTACCTGAGTCGTAAACAGAACGCGGTCTATAAGAAGAAAACGCCTTGTAGGGAACAGGCCTGCCTGGCCTGTCCTGTGTAAGGATTCCTGAGGTGGATGGTCGAGGCAGGCCATCAACCCTACATTAAGATTACCGCACTGCCGGGTTCAACCATCATCAGAGTCGGAAGCGAACCCCGGGCCACTATAAGACCCTCACCCCCGCTTCGCGGAACCAGCCTTTGGCTGGACTTCGCCTACCCCAGATGGAGGAGGGCTTAAAAGATAGCTACGCTGCCGGATTGAACACTTAACAGGGCAGGTTCGCAACTCGGCCTACAAAAAAACGGCTACACAAGGTGGATTTGCAGTGTGGCGATATGTTATGATGAATTCGCTAAAGAAATTGATTTTTCCGATTGGAGAAAAGGAGACAAAATGACACTCGAAGGTAAAAAAGTAGCTTTCCTGGTTGCGGAAGGCGTTGAAGATTTAGAATATTATTCTGTTGCTATGCGCTTGCAAGAAGAAGGCATAATTGTTTTGACGGCAGCGATGGATTTAAAAACCGTCAAGGGAAAAAACGGGCTCGAAATCAAACCGGATACCAAAATTGAAGACTTGAATGCAGACGAATTATTTGGGCTGGTTCTGCCGGGCGGTTGGGCTCCGGATAAAGTGCGGCGATACAAAGAAGCCACCGATCTGGTTGCCAAAGTCAACGAGCAGGGCAAAATCATTGGCATCATCTGTCATGGTGGCTTGCTGGCAATTTCGGCGAAAATTGTTGCCGGTAAGAAAACCATCGGCTCGCTCGGTATCAAGGACGATTTGCTCAATGCTGGCGCTACCTGGGTGGATGAACCCGCTTTCCGTGACGGCAACCAGGTGTGGGGCAGAGTTGTCGCAGATATCCCGGCCTTTAACCGTGAGTTGGTTGCTGCCTTCAAGGATGCAGCCGCTTAGGCTAAAATGAGTGGCGGTTGGTGGTACAATCGCAATACAAAATAAAACACACTGTGTGGAGGTTGCATGGAACAAGAAGTATCGGGATTTGCCGTTAAAAAAGGACTCGCTGAGATGCTTAAAGGTGGCGTTATCATGGATGTGGTTACTGCAGACCAGGCAAAAATCGCTGAAGACGCTGGAGCGGTTGCAGTGATGGCTTTGGAACGCGTCCCGGCAGACATCCG
>DOEX01000198.1:7786-11159 GCA_003532515.1 Anaerolineaceae bacterium
GTGATGGCGAAATGCCGTATCGGACATTTTGTAGAAGCTCAAATTTTGGAATCACTGGGTGTGGATTACATCGACGAATCAGAAGTTCTTACTCCTGCAGACGAAGCCTATCACATCAACAAACATCCCTTTAAAGTACCCTTTGTCTGCGGCTGTCGGAATCTAGGTGAGGCCTTACGCCGGATTGGCGAAGGCGCTGCCATGATGCGCACCAAGGGCGAGCCCGGAACCGGGGATGTGGTTGAAGCAGTTCGGCATGCCCGTTCAGTGTATGGCGATATCCGCCAACTGCAGTCGCTTCCTGAAGAAGAAGTGATGACCTTTGCCAAGAACATCCAGGCACCTTTTGAACTCTGTATGCAAGTGCGTGAATTGGGCAAACTGCCGGTGGTCAATTTCGCCGCTGGTGGCATCGCCACTCCCGCTGATGCGGCTTTGATGATGCAGCTGGGTGTCGATGGTATCTTTGTGGGTTCAGGCATTTTCAAGTCTGGTGATCCAGCCAAGCGCGCCCAAGCCATTGTCAAAGCTACCACCCACTACCGCGAACCTGGTATCCTGGCTGAAGTCAGCCGTAACCTGGGCGAGGCTATGGTTGGCCGCTCGGCAAGCCAATTACCTGATGATGAAAGAATGGCTGGTCGGGGTTGGTAAGTTAGAAAGACAAAAAATACTAAAAAATGAAACTCGGAGTCTTAGCCTTACAAGGCGATTTTCGTGAACACCGTATCAGCCTCGAAAAACTCGGGGCTGATGTCTCTGAGGTCAGACTGCCAGATCAATTAGACGGTCTGACGGGGTTGATCATTCCTGGTGGTGAGTCTACTGCGATCGGAAAACTGATGGTCGCCTATGGTTTGCTGGATGCCATTCGTGGATTTGGGCAAACAAAGGCTGTTTGGGGCACTTGTGCGGGAGCAATATTGCTCGCCAGAGACGTTGGAAACCACCAGCCCCTGCTGGACCTGATGGATATCACTATCCAGCGCAATGCTTTTGGACGCCAGATCGATTCTTTTGAAATTGACCTTCCTGTTCCGTTTCTTAGTCCAAGTCAACCGGATTATCACCTGACCTTCATCCGGGGACCGATCATTACCCATGTTTATGGAGGCGCGCGACCGCTGCTGAGTTTACCTGATGGCAGGATCATCGCCGCGCAGCAAGGCAAGCTGCTGGCGACCTCTTTTCATCCTGAACTTACTGACGATTTGCGTTTCCACCGCTATTTTATGGAGATGTCATCATCGGAATTCGAAAATTAAGCCCTTTCGACCTCTATAAAATCAGCCGAACAGGCGCTGTTTTGCAAAGCCTGGACTCGGTCCGTTATTTCACGCGTGGAGAACCACTCAACCTTCGCAATGTCATGCAACGGGTTGCGCCCTTTGTTGAACAGGCTGCTTTCAGTTGGGAGGGGGAAGATGGCGAAAGTTGCTATGCTCAAATCGAAAAGCGCCAAACCAGGCAATACGCCCAGATGTGTTATTTGGGCTGCCAGGAAGAATCCGATCCGGTCAACATTTGCCGACTACTCGAACATCTCATAAAGAGTGCTGGAGCCTGGAAGGCATGGGGTGTCTTGGCTGATATAACGGAGCCCTCTCCGCTCTTTGAGGGTTTTCGAAAAGCCGGATTCACCATTTGGGCAAGACAAAACATTTATCATCTGTCTTCACAGCAAAAAGAATATAATGAAGAAGAAATCCGATGGCGTTTGTGGAGCTCCGAGGATATCGGCTTCATGAACGCCTTATATAAAGAAATTGTGCCGGGTGCGGTGCAATGCATAGAGCCGATGACACGCAAAACAGCGCTTGGTTTGGTGGCATATCAGCCTAAAGGACACTTGGTCGCCTATGCAGATCTTGAATACGGGCCTAAAGGTGTTTGGGTGCAGATGGTCAGCAGCCCGGAGGTGAGATCGGCAGGCTTGTTGCAAAGCCTGCCAAGGGCTATTCCGGAGTTGGCTGGCAGACAGGTCTACCTATGTGTGCGCTCTTACCAGCCCTGGTTAGACGCTGGTATGGAAGAGACAGGCTATTCCGGAAGCGAAGCCCAGGTTTTACTGGTCAAGCACCTGGTGTTAAGGAAGTCGCTTGAACGCAGTGCCGTCAAACAAATTTTTGAAAGCAGTACTATGGAAGGTTCACTACCGATAACACAGATAAAATGAAACCATTCAAAGGGGGACAAAGAATGCCCAACACAAAATCCAGAAAATTGTTCGACAGAATCTCACCGGTTTATGGTCGCTTGTATGAGAGACAACACAAAAATTACACCCGGATTTTTAAAGAGATGGACCAATGCAACCTGTCACATTTTTCCACTATCCTGGATGTCGGCTGCGGTAGTGGGGCAATGGCATGTGTATTTACTGAAATGGGTTTAACAACCTTTGCGATGGATCAATCCTGGGGAATGTTGCGTGTAGCTAAAAGTCGGCACGAAAATGAAAATGTACGTTTTTGCCGGGGGAGGATTGAAAGCGGGTTGCCCTTTCCTGAGAACAGCTTTGATATAGTCATAGCGTCATTTGTTGCTCATGGAATAGATGCAAAACAGCGCTTGGAGTTATATGAAGAAATGAGGCGGGTAGGAAAGCATCTGGCAATCCTGCATGATTACAATGGAGTACGCTCTTTATCGACAAGTATTGCTGAAATTGCCGAAGGGGGAGACTACTTCAATTTTATCCGTAATGTTAAGGGCGAATTGAAAAATTACTTTGGCAACCTGGAAATAATTGAGACCGAGAAACGCAGTTGTTGTTATGTATGTAATGTTGGATGAAGCTGGATTAAGGAAAACTACTCTTCAGTGCATGTTTTTGAAAAATGAGGACGAACCGTCTGAACAGCAATCCCTTTCGCAATGACCCACTTGTGATAACTGATCCAGTTAATGGCGAACTTAATCTCGGTTGGGCAAACCGAAATGGTTTCGATTAATAATCTGTTAGAAATAATACAAGGGTGGGTAAAATTGACTGGCATAAGTTAAAATCAAGGCATACAATATAGAATATGGAATTTATGACACAAACAAAATATATAACCGATGATCTGGCGGCAATGCTGAACGTGTTTCCTGAAGAAATCGCCAAGGCTGTTGTCCGGGCAGATCATTTTGACGATTTATTGGAAGTGGTGCTTGACTTGGGTCGCATACCGACTGCCCGTTTTGTTGACGGTGAAGTTAAATTGCTAGACCGTGCAGTAACCCATGACGATATCAGCTGGGTGGTCAGTCGAATCGGTGAATTTGACGCAGACAACCGCGCTGGCATGGAAAGCACGCTTCACCGCATCTCCGCCATCCGCAACCGACGAGGAAATGTAGTTGGTTTAACCTGCCGGGTGGGACGCGC
>DOEX01000198.1:11212-16214 GCA_003532515.1 Anaerolineaceae bacterium
GTGGTCATCGTTGATACTTCCAACGAGATTGGTGGAGATGGCGATGTCCCGCATCCGGCAGTTGGTGCAGCCCGCCGAATGCAAGTGCCAAAGCCCTCCTTACAACATGAAGTGATGATCGAGGCGGTCGAAAACCACAACCCCGAAGTGATTGTTATTGATGAGATTGGACGCGAATTGGAAGCCCAGGCAGCCCGCACGATTGCCGAACGAGGCGTACAGTTGATTGGTACGGCGCATGGTAATGCCCTGGATAATCTGCTGGTCAACCCAACACTTTCCGACCTGATCGGCGGGGTCTCTTCGGTCACGCTCTCAGATGATGAGGCCAGGCGCCGAGGAACGCAAAAAACTGTTTTGGAACGCAAGTCCCCACCGACATTTACCATCCTGGTTGAAATCCAGGATCGGAAGCGTGTGAAAGTGCATCGTGATGTTGGCGCGTCGGTAGACTCGATTTTGCGCGGCTATCCGATGCTGCCAGAAGAGCGTTTCAGGGACGAAGACGGTAAGGTGCATATCTTGAAGCAAACCAAGCCAAATATGCCAACGGTTTCACAGTCGGTGCGCCGGGGCAACGGTATGGATAAAAGCCCCTTTGATCGCGGCAGCAACCTGATGTCAGCTCCAAGGCCAGCAAGTTACTCTCAACCCAGGCATGCTGAACGATACGATGAATTTTTAGACGCAGATGATTACGAAAATCCAACCCTTTCAGATCAGGAAGGAGAGAAAAAAATCTTCGCCTTCGGGGTGGCACGGAACAGGCTTTTGCAATCCATTAAAAGCTTGGGCGTACCTGCTGTGGTTGTAAAAGACCTGGCAGATGCAGATATTTTGCTCACCCAGCGACGTTACTATCGTGACAGATTACAGCCAATTGTTGAAGCAGAAAATCGAGGTATGCCAATTTTTGTGGTGAAATCCAATACAGTTGAGCAGATTGAGCAATTTCTGGCGGATTCTTTTCAACAGCACCAGTCACCGGTTAGACGAACCTTGATTGAAGAAGCTATGCGCCATGCCGAGCAGGCTGTGATGATGATCCAGGCAGGAGAGAAGTTTATCAACCTCCCGCCAATGCCCTCACCTGTACGGCGTGAGCAACATGAACTTGCAAAGAGATTGAACCTGGTTTCCCGGTCGTTTGGGAAAGATCCAAACCGATATGTGCGTATCTATAGGGATTAAGTATGTTCATTACATTTGAAGGACCAGAAGGTAGCGGAAAAAGCACTCAACTGCCTTTGTTAGCACAATTCCTGGAGGAATCTGGCTTACCGGTCGTGAGAACCCGTGAACCAGGCGGAACAAAGATTGGTGACCAGATTCGCGAAGTTTTGGTCAGGATGGATAACACCGAACTGCACCCAAGAACTGAAATCCTGCTATTTCTTGCTGCCAGGGCTCAACTGGTTGAAGAATTGATTATCCCCAGCCTGAATCAGGGTAAGATAATATTGTGTGATCGTTATGGTGATTCGACCCTGGCATATCAAGGCTATGGTCATGGGCTTGACCTCGAAACCCTACGGGCTATGCTCCAGTTTGCTACAGGCGGGTTAAAGCCAGATCTGACGATTTTGCTCGATGTGGACGTTATGACGGGCTTGAAGAGGAAAAAGATCAAGGAAGAATGGAACAGACTTGATGCTTTTGAGTTATCATTCCATGAACGTGTCCGGGCAGGCTACCATATGCTTGCCGAACAAGAGCCTGAGCGCTGGAAGATTGTTGATGCCACGCAGGATCCTGACCAGGTGCAAAAGGAAATAAGGGGACTTGTGTTGGACGCGATAGAAAAGAAAAAAAATTGAAAAAGCGACGGGACGCAAAGCCCTGTTGATTGAAAGGAATTTCAGTATGAAAAATGCAAAGAAGTATCTGTGGATCGTAATGATCTTTATGTTGGCACTAGGTGCCTGTCAAATCCAGGAAGTCACCCCTCCGGCGACCTCGACCCCTGAAGTTGTGGAAACTGAAGCTGTCAGCCCGGAGAACACCGAAACGGTACCAGTGGTTCCTACCGAGGTTTTACCCCTGGTGGATGAAAATGGAGATATGAGCTGTAACCTGGTTGGTCCGCTTTTTGCGGAGCTGACCGAAGAGCAAAAAGAGCAGCTCTCGATCTTCGCCGAGGTGAGCGATAAAGACTGGGTAAAAGGCGCCGAGAACCCCACACTGACAGTCGTAGAATACACCGACTTCTTCTGCCCTTATTGCGTGATGGCATATGCAGAGCTGGAAACATTGCTTGCAAAATATCCAGATGAAGTTCAGATCGTCTATCGTCCTCTTCCGCTGGATTCACTCCATCCAACCGCACCGCTTGCAGCATATGCGGCAGAATCAGCTGGCAGGCAGGGTAAATTCTGGGAAATGTATGCCGTAATTTTTGAGAATAAGTCAACCCTGGAGACATTAACAGCTGAGGAGTTTACCGAATGGTTGTTGACTAAAGCCGGAGAAATTGGTCTCGATGTTGACGAATTTAATGCAGACATTGAAAGCGAAGAAGTGATCAACAAGGTTACAACCGAACAACAGGCTATGTTTGCAGCTGGTGTCAGTTCTACGCCGACGATTCTGGTCAATGGACGACCGGTGGGCAATTGGACAGCAGCCTATCTAAGCAACTTCATCGAAGTGATGAAAGCGGAAAAGGACATGCTCACCGAATGCCCGCCATTTGTGATTGACCAGGACAAAGAATATACTGCCACGATCACAACCGAAAAAGGTGACCTGGTGTTGGAGCTTTACCCTGAGGCAGCGCCTCTGGCTGTCAATTCCTTTGTTTACCTGGCACGCGAAGGCTTTTATGATGGGGTGACCTTCCATCGTGTTTATCATAACTTCATGGCGCAGACAGGTGACCCAACCGGCACTGGCTGGAGCGGTGCAGGCTATCAATATCGGGAAGAAATTGTTCCGGAATTGACTTATGACGAGGCTTATGTGGTTGGTGTTGCCCGAGGTCAGGCAGAAGGTACCAGCGGAAGCCAGTTCTTTATCACTTACGTGCCTTACCCGTCCCTCAATGGTGGTTACACCATCTTTGCGAAACTGATTGAGGGCATGGATGTGTTGGCAGAAATAACAGAACGCGACGCGGATAATAACCCCGACGCACCTGAAGGCGATAAGATCATCAGCATTGAAATTATTGAAAAATAGTGTCCGGACAAGCTGCTGAGCCATCACCTTTAAATCGAACCAGCCCCCGCTGGATGCACTGGATGAACCTTTTTGGGAATATCCTGGTCGTCCTTGGGGCTGGGTCTTTTTCTCTTTTTTTGCTCAATTGGCAGCCTGAAACAGTTCCGGGCTCGATTATAGGTCAACTATCCAACCGTACTGTATACCTTTGGGCATATACGTGCGGTTTTGTTGCACTTATGGCTTTAATTGGGGCTTTGGACAGCGTCCTGAGGCTCAGCGGCAAATCAAAAAACCCAAAACAAAAACAAGCCGGATGGCTGAAATTTATTATCCTATTGTTCCCATTCATCCTTTGGGCTGTGGAAGCCTGGAATTACTCGATCATCTTACCAGCCTGGATCTTTTCGATCCTCATATTCCTTGGGGTCATGATCCCGGCGATTTGGCTGCTGAGAATGGCAAGCGGGCAGCTGTGGGGTCAACACAAAGGTCGGGATGCTTCGGTGATCAGCTTTTCGAGCAGTTTTACCATGCCGTTCATTATGATGGTGCAATTGCTCTTATTACTCATCGGGATATTGACCCTGGCTGCGTTTAATTTTGATGGTTTTTTCAAGGTTCCCGAAACCATGAACGAGATCGAAGAATTATTCAGATCTCCGCTGCTCCTTCTGGCTTTTACTGTTTTTGTGGCAGGAATTGCTCCTTTAGTGGAAGAACTCCTCAAAACATTGGCTGTCTGGTCTCTGTTGGGTTTAAACATCAGCGACGGTGAAGGCTATATTGCCGGGATGCTGAGCGGTACTGCTTTTGCTTTGGTGGAAGGTATGCTTTACGCAGCCCAAACCGCCATGACACCGGGAAACGATTGGCTCTACTTTTTGCTTGGTCGGTTTGGCGGAACGCTGATCCATATCTTCAATGGGGGTCTGATTGGCTGGGCTTTAACAAAGACCTGGCGAGATCACAAGGTTGCCCGACTTTTAGTGATTTACTTGCTTGCTTTTACTATCCATGGTTTATGGAATCTGGCTATCGTTTTGACCCAGTTGATCCCAAGCCTGAGAGGGCTGGAAGTCAACTTGGTCTTGTCCAATAGCATTATGGCGTTTTTGGCTATGCTGGTTGGGGTTGGTTTTACAGTCTTTGCACGCTTTGTTTTGAAGAACATAAAAACCGAGCAAGCTTATCTCTCAGGAGGTAAATATGCCGGCTAATACCTTTGGTACCCGTGAACGTATGATGAATATCTTACGGTCGGTTGCTGGAGTTGTAGCGAATATTGAAGTGGTTGGTAGTGAACACGTTCCTGATCAGGGAGCCTATATTCTGACAACCAGTCACATCAGCCGATTGGACACACCTCTGTTGATGCTATCGACTTCCCGCAAAGACATTATCGCCATGGTGGCAACTGATTACAGACGATCTCCTTTTGGTGGAATCCTGAAAAAACTGGGTGTTATTTGGATCAATCGGGAGGGATATGACTTTGAGGCTTTCAGAGACGCATCCGCGTTTTTGAAGAAGGGCGGAATTGTCGGATTGGCACCAGAAGGAAAGCGATCGAAGGACGGGGGCTTGATGGAAGGAAAGCCAGGCGCGGTATTATTAGCGATGAAGAACAAGGTATCGATCATACCAGCGGCGGTTCTCGGGTCGGCTGATATGGTGAAATGTTTTCTTAAATTAAAGAAAATGCAAGTGAAGGTCATCTTCGGACAACCTTTTGATTTGCCCCAGGCAGCAGAAGGGCAGAACGAGAAGGAGATTCTCGAGTTAGGTGTGACTGAGATGATGTGCCAAATAGCAGCACTGTTGCCAGAAGAACGTAGAGGCT
>DOEX01000079.1 GCA_003532515.1 Anaerolineaceae bacterium
CCTGCAGTTCTTCGACCGTCCTGCCCTGATGCAGCAAGCGGATGATTTGTTTGACAGCCTCTTTGCGTTGTGTCGCATTGTTAATATGTTCGCTCATAATTCTCCTTATTGATCATCCCGGGAAGTTTTCCTGAGGATTTTACATTTTTCTTAGTTTACTATATATAGAGAGCATCATAAACATCGGCATAAGCTCTCCTGTAAAATCCTTACAGGGAGCAGGTTAGACAAATATTTGTTGTTCTTCCAAAAGTTATATACAATGTCACTATAGACCAAATTAATGGAAATTGCTTGAAGAGTTCTTCAACAAGCATCTGGTCTATACAGGAGTTAGAAAAATGAGTAAAACATTAGGGATAGTTTTAGCGGTGATAGGCGCTCTTGTTTTAGCAGCCTTCATATTTGGAACAGGGTTCTTCCTTGGACGGACCAACTTGATCCCAAGTGGATTTTCTACGGACAGTTTCTCTGGTCCGGCATTCAATAATCCAAGAACTCCGCAAACCAGCTGTTACAACATGATGGATGGGTTTGACCGGTGGGGTTCATTCGATAATGATAACAATGCCAACGTCACGCCCCTGACGATTGACCAAGCCAAACAGGCTGTTGAAGGTTATTTGGAGAATGCAAACAACGCCGACCTTGAACTCGGTGAAATCATGATATTCAGCAATCACGCCTATGCCCGGATCGTTGAGAAAAGTACAGGCATCGGAGCCATGGAGTTACTGGTTGACCCCACAGACCTCCTTGTCTTCCCGGAGTATGGTCCCAATATGATGTGGAACCTGAAATACGGAATGATGAGTATCGATGGCATGATGTGCGGTTACAGATCGGTTGGCAATCGCTGGATGATGGGCAACCGCGGAATGATGGGCGGATATTACAACAACTCCGTTGACGTTTCATCAGACATGACAATAACACCGGAACGTGCCCTCGAAATCGCGCAACAGTACCTTGACCAGGAGTATCCAGGCTATAAGACCGCTGACGATGCCGAACCGTTCTATGGGTACTACACCATGGATATCGTCAAAGATGGTGAACCAACTGGCATGCTCAGTGTAAATGGATTTAGCGGTCAGGTTTTTCTGCACACCTGGAATGGCGATTTTGTTGAAATGTGGGAGTGAAGGATCTTCGGATCCATGTAATGGGGATCAGCTGTTTAGCTGGTCCCTGTTACCAATTAATATTAATCTACCAGTGTAATCACTGAGGAAATTAAAATGCCTTCTGCCAGGATACTCATCGTCGACGACGAACCTTCCATTCATGCTGTTTTAAGCGCGTATTTAAAGGCGGAAGGCTATGATTTTCAGTCAGTTTATGATGGTCGGGCAGGGTTGGCTGCTGCTCGGTCATTTATGCCGGATGTCATCGTTTTGGACGTTATGCTCCCTGAAATGGATGGGATTGAAGTGCTTGCCAATCTCCGGCGCGAATCCAANNGCGGATGATTACCTGACCAAACCCTTCAGCCCGCGTGAATTGATCGCACGTATTAAAGCCGCTCTCAGACGTCTGCAAAACCCAACCGGCAGTGCTGGAGAGGCAAACATGTTGACTTTCCCACATCTTCGCTTTGACATCGGTGCCAGGCGCGTATGGGTCGGAGAAAAAATAATTGACCTGACCTCAACAGAATTCGACTTGTTACTGACACTCGCGCAGCATCAAAGCATGGTGCTCACCCGGGAGCAATTGTTGGAAAAAATCTGGGGATATAACTATTTTGGAGATACCCGGGTAGTGGATGTTCATATCGGTCATCTTCGCCAAAAGCTGGGTCTTGAATCTGTGATCGAAACCGTTCGCGGAGTTGGCTATCGATTTGAGGACAAATAAGTGACAATATGATGAAATTTATCCGCACGCATCTTGCCTGGAAAGTATTATTGTCTTATTTGCTCGTAGTATTTATCGGAATTTTAGTTCTCATCACGGCTGCCAGTCTTTTCGTACCATCGACCTTTGAGCGTCATATGGCAAGCATGAATGCAATTATGGCGAATGGCAGCAACGCGGGCAGTGATGAAGAAATGCAAGCGGAGCTGTTCTCTCAATACACAGTGGCAGTCTATGAAGCCGTCGGCTATGCTGCTATCGCGGCATTAGTTGCGGCAATAATTGCCAGCATCCTGATCAGCCGACAAGTTGTTACCCCCATGCTGCGCATGACAAGCCTAAGCCACCGTATTGCTGAGGGCGAGTACACGGAAAGATTAAAACTGCCTGGTGGTATGCAAGCCGGTCAGGTGGATGAACTTGACCAGCTCGCGTTAAGTTTTAATCAAATGGCTGAAAAACTCGAAAAGGTTGAGACCATGCGCAGGCAGTTGATTGGAGATGTCACGCACGAATTACGTACACCCCTCACTGCAGTCAAAGGTTATCTTGAAGGTGTAATGGATGGCGTTTTACCTGCGTCTCCCGAAACCTTTCAACAGATTCATTCAGAAATTGATCGTTTGCAACGTTTGGTTAACGATCTGCAAGAATTAAGTAGAGTGGAATCTGGAGCTGTACAGTTAGAACTGGCGTTCACCTCCCCCGCCGAACTGGTCGAAAAAATCCAAAGTAATTTCAGCAACCAATTCAATGAAAAAGAAATCCGGCTGGAAACTGATGTGGAACCTGGCTTACCCGAAATCCTGGTTGATGCTGACCGAATTATCCAGGTGCTGACAAACCTGGTGGGAAACGCGTTGCAATATTCATCCAGTGGTGGAAGAGTATCTATTGACGTCCATCAGGAAAAGTCTGAAATTATTTTCTCGGTTAATGATACGGGAATAGGGATTTCGGCAGAGCAATTGCCCTACATTTTCAACCGGTTTTACCGCACAGACAAGTCCCGCAATCGAGCCAGTGGCGGCAGTGGTATTGGTCTGACGATCGCGAAAGCTCTGATCCAGGCTCAGCATGGCAGAATTTGGGCTGAGAGCCAAGGCGAGGGCAGAGGAAGTACCTTCTCATTCTCGATTCCGCTGATCAATGAAACAGACCGGACAGCTCGCTGACAAGTGTTCGGTCACATTGGCTGCATTTTTATTCCCCCTAATTCTTCATCAAAACTTTACATAGCCTTGATTAAGACTTTACTCTCACGAACTAAACTATTCCTATAAACGATCACTGACACCTCAGTTGAGGTGAAAGGAAAGGATGAAGAGTAATATGTGTTGTCACTGGTATGGTGGTTTTGGTTGGATAGGGATGATTTTAGGCATCCTGTTTTTCCTTGCGTTGATCATTGGAGGAATACTCCTGGTCATCTGGCTGTTTAGACGTGCAGGAACAAGCGATTTAAAACGGGTACATTTCAATGCTACAACAGCTGCGTTGGAAATTGCCAAGGAACGCTACGCGAAAGGTGAAATCTCACGGGAAGAATATCAAAATTTAGTCGCTGAACTGGAGAAAAGGTAGGTGAATGATGATGGGATTCGGTATGATGGGTGGAATGCTCTTTTTTTGGGTAGCCATCATCATTTTCTCAGTATTAGTGGTAAAAGGATTGTTCAACTCAGGTGATATTCGGGTGAAAGATATACCCAATAACGCGAAGCATATTTTAGAAGAAAGATATGCCAGAGGTGAGATCACTCAAGAGCAATATCAGACAATTTTGAGGGACATTAGTTAACAAAACCACGAGGGAACAGGTCGGTTTTCACAAACCTGTTTCCTCGTCTATTAAAAACCTGAAATCCTATTCACAAAGGAAAAAATATGAAAAAATCTACCAGAGTTCTAATTTTTGTTCTGCTTGCTGCTCTTATCCTTAGTGCTGGGATTGTGCTGGGCAACAAACTAACCAACCAAAGTGAAGCAGCCTTTCTCGATAAATACGGATTGTCAGGACTCTCCGTTGAGGAAATGGTCAGCAAACTCGATAGTACGACCTCGGACCCCTCGGGGTTAAGGGCAAGCATCACAGGCGAAGCACTTGTTCTCAGTGATGGATCAAAGGAAGTGCGATTTGAACTGCCAAAGGATAAGTTTTATCTTTCATTTGCACCTTATATCAACCAAACTCATCCCTGTGGATTTCACAGTCTTTCCTCATGCCAAGGAGAACTTGTCAATCAGCAGGTTCATGCTGTGATCAAGGACAGCGAAGGCAACGAGATTGTGAATTCCGATTTTACAACCATGGAAAACGGATTTATTGGGGTGTGGCTGCCAAGCGATATCAAGGCTACTGTAACAGTCAGCTATAACGGCTTGGTTGCTCAGGCTCCCATCGCAACCTACGCAGATAGTGAAACCTGCCTCACCACTCCTCTACAACTCAATTGATTAAATTATGGTTGGGAGAATTGGCGTTGGTTTCAAACGGCGGAGTGCCCAAAATC
>DOEX01000175.1:0-22184 GCA_003532515.1 Anaerolineaceae bacterium
CTTTCGCTCATGCAATTAGTTCAGCGACCGCAAGGACAAATTGTTCAAGGGACCATTCGCTTAAATACTGGAGAAAAGACATACGATATCGCCAAGACACCGTCGTCGGAAATGGAAAAGATTCGTGGCAACGAAGTCTCGATGATTTTTCAGGAACCAATGACCAGTCTTAATCCTGTTTTCACAGCGGGTTTCCAGGTTGATGAAGTGATTCAACTGCACAACCCTGAAATGAAAAAAGACCAAGTGAAAGCGCGTACACTTGAAATGATTGACCTGGTTGGAATTGCTAATGCTGAAGGTGTTTACGAAATGTATCCCCATCAACTATCAGGCGGTATGCGTCAGCGCATCATGATCGCGATGGCATTAGCGTGCAACCCACGTCTGATCATTGCTGATGAGCCGACCACAGCCCTGGATGTGACTATCCAGGCGCAGATTCTGGATTTGCTTCGCAACCTGAAAGATAAAATCAACTCCAGTATTATGCTCATCACCCATGACCTGGGTGTTGTGGCTGAAATGGCTGATTTTGTTGTAGTCATGTATGCCGGTCGGATCATTGAGAAAGGAACTGCAAACGAGGTTTTCAATAACCCAATGCATCCCTATACAGTCGGTTTGATGGCTTCTAAGCCAGTCATTAATAAGGACATCGATAAGTTATATAGCATCCCTGGTACGGTTCCAAACCCAATCAATATGCCAAACTACTGCTATTTTAGAGATCGCTGTAACCGGCGAATGCCGATTTGCGACGGACCTTATCCTCCTGAATATTTCCTTTCGCCAACCCATTTGGCGGTATGTTATCTCTATGAAGACGAGGAGGTAAAAGCAAATTATGGCAAATAATAACAACGGTACCAATAATAATAACGCCAACGATCGCAACGTCATTGAGGTTAGAAATTTAAAGCAATACTTCCCGATCAAAGCTGGTCTGATGCAGAGAGTTGTCGGGTATGTCAAAGCTGTTGACGATATCAGTTTCCGCATTGAACGAGGAAAGACCATGGGCTTGGTTGGTGAATCGGGCAGCGGAAAGACGACCGTCGGCAAGACGATGCTGAGACTTAATGAAGCTACCAGTGGAAAAGTTTTGTTCAATGGTGAAGACGTCTTTGAGCTGAACCGTGCTCAACTCCGCGCAGTTCGCCCCAAATTGCAGATGATTTTCCAGGATCCGTATTCAAGTCTGTCTCCTCGCATGCCCATTAGTGAAATCATTGGGGAAGCGGTGCGTGAGCACAATATTGTGCCACCTTCCGAATTTGAAGAACACCTGGAAAAGGTGATGCTCCAATGTGGGTTACAGCCGTACCATAAAGATCGTTACCCGCACGAATTTTCGGGTGGACAACGTCAGCGTATTTGTATTGCGCGTTCGTTAGCCTTGAACCCCGATTTTGTAGTCTGTGATGAACCAGTTTCAGCTTTGGATGTTTCCATCCAGGCGCAGATCATCAACTTGCTGGAAGAGCTCCAGGCGAACAGTGGTATCGCTTACCTGTTCATCTCTCATGACCTTTCCGTTGTACAGCATATCTCGGATTACGTAGGCGTGATGTATTTGGGCGACCTGGTGGAATACAGTGATAAGAAAAGCCTGTTTTCCAATCCACTTCATCCCTATACCCAGGCTTTATTGAGCGCGGTGCCGGTACCGGATCCGAATTACAAGATGAATCGAATCATCCTGGAAGGCAGCATCCCCTCACCCGCCAATCCACCAAAGGGTTGTAAATTCCACACGCGTTGTCCGTATGTCATGGATGTTTGTAAAACTGTGCCTCCACAAACACGTGAAATTGAACCGGGACATATGGTAGTATGTCATCTATACAATGAGCAAGGAACTTTAGTAGATGCAGGGTCAGAAAACGAAATTTGACGAAGACGATGGCCGGACGATTGTCAACATGGACGTTGATGGAACGCCCTGGCACGATCGAAACGTAAAATTTGCAGAGAGACAAGCGCACGCCGTAGCGCAAAAGCAAAAAGCGGGCTATGGCGACCGGATGACAAATTCGGAAGCCAGACGTTACACTTTCTATGCTATGCTGGCTGGGCTTGCGCTTACAGCAATATTAGCTGCGGTCTGGATTTTACTAGTCTTGTTTATGACCCAAATCTGGTTCAAGTAAAAAGCAGAACCGCCTCGCAAGAGGCGGTTTTCAATCACTAAAAAATATGAACTTTGAGACACCTTGCAGATACACTTTAGAAAATAAAAACAGACCATACATTCTCAGTTACAATAAAAAACTATGAAAAATTCACTCAAGAAAACCTTATCAACTTTACTTTTCCTTGCTCTTCTCTCGGCATGTGCTGTCAAAACGAGCGAACCCAGCAACGTCCCTGACCTGCAAGAAACCCAAGCAGTAAATGGACAAGCAGGATACCAGGCTAACGCAATCCTGAACACCGATCTGATTTTCACCATTAAGTCGAATGAAATCTTTGATGGGAATGCAGTGATGGCGTTTTCAGAGGCACTGCAAGAAGGCAAACTGCAATTCACCGCCAATGACATTTCATATCATTATGAGCCCCTGGGACAGGATTCTTATCGCATTTATCGCTTGACACCGGTAGCAGAATCGCTGCTTGGTAGGGTTGAACCTGTCAATGGTGGCATACTCTCCAACGAATTGCTCGCCGCGATTGAAACAGCCCTGGCAAAGGAAACCCGGATATTTGAGCACCTGGGAACTACTTATGTGCTTTCAGAGAATCGCAAAGCAGTTCAAATCTCAACGATTGCCGACGCGGCAATCGCTAATGAGTATTACCTGGAAGCTTACGATCCGACTTATAACGAGATGATTCGCGCCTACGATTTTATGTTAAATCTGGAGATTGCCCTGCAGCAGCAAGAGCGCACTTTCTCCTACGAAAGTGATAGTTTTGGTGTCCTGGCTGTATCAGGCGGATATTCAATCAGCGACTCGCAATCGAACCTGTTTGCGGAGCTCTCGAACATTTATGTGATTCCAAGAAGCAACAACACAGCCATCCCGCTGGGCTTCAAGAATCTCGTCCGGGATGCGATTGTGAATCAAAAAGAAGGCTTTACGTATAGTGATTCTTTGGGAGCAGAAACGAATTACCAGGTAGAAAAGCTTGAAAATTCGTGGTCGGTTGATCCAATAAAATAGGTATTGTATTTTTGTTTTTTGAAGTACAATACACCGCTGTGGCTTAATTTGGCATGCGATAGAAACTATGCTAAAATATTTGCTACGAATTGGGGCATGGTGCAATGGCAGCATACCGGACTTTGAATCCGTTGGTCTTGGTTCGACTCCAAGTGCCCCGGCTGAATTATTGTGGATAAAGACTCAGACGATTCACACCTATCTGCTTACAAGATGAGACAGAATTGCCATCTTGTATTTCTCTTTGTTAACTTTCGGAGTATTCAATGATAATCGCATCTGTTGTACTCGCCGCTGGCATGGGTACGCGTATGAAATCACGCACACCAAAGATGCTGCATTCGCTTTTGGGAAAACCATTGGTTATGCATTCACTCTCCAGTGTGATTGGTATCAGCACACTCCCTCCGGTTGTCGTTGTTGGACATGGAAATGAAGATGTGACCCAGGCTGTGCGGGATGTCTACGGTGAGCGGGTACAATTTGCCATCCAGCCAGAACAACTTGGTACAGGGCATGCCGTGATGAGCGCGGAAGCATTGCTGACAGGCAAATCCGACCTGGTCATAGTCACCTTCGCAGATATGCCTATGCTGCGGGAAGAAACCATCGCCTCCATTCTGAAGTTTCACCTGGAATCCGGAAATGCTCTGACCATGACCAGCATTGTGGGTGACGTCCCGCGTGGTTTTGGGCGGGTGTTAAGGGATGCGAATGGTAATGTTTTTGCAATCGTTGAAGAAGCGGATGCGACCTCTGAACAGCTGAAAGTCAGAGAATATAACATCTCGGTTTACTGTTTTGATGCCCAATGGCTATGGGAAAACCTGAAAACGATTAAGACTTCGCCAAAGGGTGAATACTATCTGACCGACCTGGTTCAGATGGCTGTGGCTCAAGGTAAAAAACTCGGTGCTTTCATTCTGCAAGACTCAACAGAAGGGTTAGGCATCAACACTCGCGTAGACCTGGCAGATTGTGAACTGGCCATGCGTAAGCGCGTGATCCGGCAATGGATGCTGGATGGAGTCACTTTCCTGGATCCGGATAGTTGTACGATTGAGAGCGATGTGGTCATCGGCCAGGATACAGTCATTTTACCCAACACTCACCTTCGCGGCAGCACCAGGATCGGAGAAAATTGCCAAATCGGTCCAGACACTACCCTGACTGATACAACCGTCGGCAACGATTGCACTATCACATACAGTGTCACCGAAAAGGCAAGTCTCGGAAACCATGTCAGCATGGGTCCCTTCTGTCATTTACGCAAAGGCGCTGTGCTGATGGATGGAGTCCATCTTGGAAATTTTGGCGAGGTAAAAGATTCTGTGCTTGACGAATGTGTCAAGATGGGGCATTTCTCATATATTGGCAACGCCAAAATCGGAAAAAATGTAAACATTGGTGCTGGAACCATCACCTGCAATTACGATGGCAAGTTCAAGCATCCGACTGAAATTGGAGAAAATACTTTTATTGGCAGTGACACAATGTTGGTCGCGCCGGTAAAGATCGGCAAAAATGCCAAAACTGGGGCGGGTTCAGTGGTAACCAAAGATGTGCCCGATGACACGCTTGTGTATGGTGTGCCAGCCCACCCCAAAGAAAGAAAGGAATAATGTGACGGAACCTATTTTGCTTGGAGTCTCATGGGTCGTGTTTTTAATCATCACCCTGGTCTCCTCAGCAGCTAAATCATCATTCACCCATGTTCGTTTACCATGGCTTCTCAGCTTGCGCATCGAGAACCAAAGCAAGGTCGATAAAACTATTGCATTGATCGAGAAACAAGGCTTGCGGACAGCCCTGCGGCTGGGGCTCGTAGTTGCCCACTACTTACTTGCTGGAGCTACTGTTTTGTTGCTTGACCGTGTGGCAAAAATGGACAATGTCTGGTTGATTCTCTTGATTCTGTTGCTGGTGTTCGTGGTAGTCACGGCTATCGAATTCTTGATTGAAAGAAAGAGTTTAGCATCTTCAGAAAAAGCCGCTCTAACCTGGACAGGACCAGCAAGTGTGATCAGCGCTCTGACGGCTCCTTTCACCAAGTTAATGACAGCAATTTTGGGTGAGTTTGCCGAAAAAGTAACTCTTTCTGTAACTGACGAAAGCCTGCGGGATTGGGTGGAGCAAGATCAACCTCAAAGCAGTCTGGATCAGGGTGAACGAGAAATGATTTACTCCATCTTTCACTTTAGCGAAACCATGACGAAAGAAATCATGGTTCCTCGCATGGACGTGTTAGCTCTGGACGTGGAAACCACCATCCGGGAAGCCAGGCAAGAATTTATTAATGCCGGGCATTCCCGTGTGCCGGTCTATGACGACACGATCGATAATGTAATCGGTCTGCTGTATGCCAAAGACCTGCTGGCGGTGGTTGACGGCGAGGATACCATTGCAAATCAACGCCACCTGATCAGACCGGCTTATTTTGTGCCGGAAGCAAAAAAAGTGGATGAACTGCTCACTGAGATGCAGTCCCGCGGTATTCACATGGCATTGGTGGTGGATGAATATGGCGGCGTAGCTGGTGTTGTGACCCTGGAAGACATCATGGAAGAGATTGTTGGTGAAATTCGTGATGAGTATGACCAGGGTGAGGTGAATTTGTACGAAAATCTACCAGATGGGGGCTACTTGATCCAGGGGCGAGTAACCATCGATGATTTCAATGAAATTACTGGCTTGAATCTCTCGGACGAATATGCAGACACACTTGGTGGCTACATCTATGGTCAGCTTGGACGAGTGCCTCAGCCCGGTGAAGTGGTTAGGAGTGAAGACTTTGAGTTTACGGTTGAGGAAGTGGTTGCCCGGAGGATATTGAAAGTCAAGGTTCAAAAGGTTCCCGAACCTTTGTCAACCAACCAAGAAGGAAATAATGACAAGATTGACAGTTGAGCTCAAAAAAGCCTTGGTCGACCAGGCTTGCTTGTATCAAAAGCGGGCATACATTCCCTATTCTCACTATGCCGTAGGTTCTGCAGTTCTGACTGAAGATGGTCAGATCTACGGTGGTGCAAATATTGAGAATTCCGCCTATCCCTCGGGTTTATGTGCGGAACGAGTAGCGATTTTCAAGGCGATATCTGAAGGTCACCGCCAAATCAAAGCAATTGCAGTAGTTACCAGCAATGGCGGCTCTCCATGCGGAGCATGCCGGCAGGTGATGCGTGAATTTGCTGCTCTGGACATGCCTGTGATCCTGGCAGATGAGCAGGGTGAGATCGTGTTCGAGAGCACCATGGATGGTATTTTGCCGAGATCTTTTGGTCCGGAAGACTTGGTAAAATAAAACAGGTCCAAATGGCAACCAAAGAAGCGAGATCCTATCGCGCGCAAGGTTTGGTGATCCGCCACCGTGAATTCGGAGAGGCGGATCGTATTTTAACGCTCTATACACTTGAAAAAGGCAAGCTCCAGGCAATTGCCAAAGGTGTAAGAAAGATGAAAAGCCGCAAAGCTGGCCACCTGGAACCGTTCACCCAGGTTACGCTTCAATTAGCCAAAGGGCGCAACCTTGAAGTAATCACCCAGGTTGAAACAATCCGCAATTTTGACAATATACGTGAAAATTTGAAGTTGACTGCCCAGGCAGCGTATGTTTTGGAATTGCTGGATCGTTTCACGTACGAAGAAGGTGAAAATCGTGCTCTTTTTAACCTGGTGGTGGAAACGCTTTCCCGCCTGGATGGTGGCATTTCACCCGGTTTGGTAACGCATTACTACGAAGTGCATTTGATGGACACATTGGGCTTCAAACCGCAGCTGCAGGAATGCGTGGTTTGCGGAGCTGCCATCCAGCCGGAAGATCAGTATTTTTCGGCAAAGCTCGGTGGCGTAGTTTGCCCAAATTCATTGTCTGGTGACCCTTCTGCCTGGTCTGTGAGCATGAACGCCTTGCGATATTTGCGTTTTTTCCAGCGTTCACCCTGGCCGCAAGTCAAGAGCCGCACCATCCCGGAAGAGGTCGACCACGAGTTAAGTAAATTAATCGAGAAGTACCTGACCTATCTGCTCGAATATAGTCTCAAAACCCCCGGCTTCCTGGACGCAATTTCGTAAAATTGAAATTCAATAAGAGGCTTGCGGCTGAAAATTGGGAATTTTGACGTTGTTCAACTTGTATGCGTCAGCCACTCAACGATGTTGAGGTGTGTGATGCCTCCCCGGCTTAAGTTGATTTGATCCATCGACAGTACAAACCTGCTGTAATTATCCTCTAACCCTGAAAAAGCCCCAAACTCTCTTGCAATTGTCTGCTCGTCCGCCAGGAGATAGGTCACTTGAAAGTATTGAGTTTCCGTATTTTTGCTTGCGATAAAGTCGATTTCTTTTTCAGCCAATTTTCCGATTGTTACAGAATAACCACGTCTTATCAACTCCCAATAAACAATATTTTCAAGAACTCCCTGGATGGAAGCCTGGTTCCCTCCCAATAAGGATTCCCGAAAGCCGTGATCGGCTATAAAATACTTTTCGTTGACTGATAAAAGTTTCTTACCGGGTAAATCACGTCGCAGTACCCTTTTTAAGAAAAATGCATCCTCGCAAAGAGAAAGATACGATAGAACAGTATCGACAGAAACTGAACGGTTTTCACTTTTAAAATACTTACTGATACTGGTGGCTGAAAAGGTGTTACCAATATTATTGAGAACGAACAAGATAATTCGTTGGAGTAAATCAATATCTCGCACCCGACCATAAGAGACAACATCTTTTAGGATAACTGTGTTGTAAATGTCCCGGAGTAATTGCATCGAAGGTTCATATTGCAGATCAAGGTATTGCAGCGACGGCATGCCACCAAATGTCAAGTAGTCTATAAATAACTCGGATGATGATTTCCCCAGATGAGAAAAGAGGTCGATAAATTCTGAAAATGAAAATGGATGGATTTGAAACCCGATGTAACGCCCACTTAAATATGTTGCGAGATCACTGGAGAGTAAAGAGGCATTAGAACCTGTAATATAGATATCTGCGTTGTACGAAGTGTTGCAGGCGTTTACCACTCTCTCCCAGTCTGGCAATAATTGAACTTCGTCTAGAAAAACATAGCCCTTCTGATCCTTTCCAAGAGCAGAAAAGAAAGAGGTGAGCATTCTAAGAAGATCATGAGAATTCTCAACCGCCATACCTTCTACAGTTTCCATGTTTAGCCGAAAAAACTGGTTCTCTTTCACTCCAGCAGATTTGAGATCTTCTTGAATTAGTAGCAGCATCGTCGATTTTCCCGATCGGCGCATACCTGTCAGAACTTTAACCATTGGAGTGTTATAGAATGGCCGCATTTGTTCGATGTAGAGTTTTCGTTTGATCATGTTCTCTCCTATATTTATATCGATTATAGTCGATAAAAACGCGAAATTCAAGAAGATTGTAGATTATAGTCGATAAAAACAGAAATACCAGACCTTTTATCGATCATGATCGATAAAAAACCCACGTACTCTCAATTGTCAAGGCTGTTCTCGTATGGGAGGGGCCTGATCCTGCCATAAACGATGGAATGGGACACCCTAACCAGGGCAGGGCATTGTTCCCTAACAAAAGAGTTACGTTAATTCAAGTTATGGTAGGTTTTGCCTGCCCGTACGCGTAAGGGACGGCTGCTATGCCGTCCCATCTTTCGAATTGGCCGTTTCTCGATAATTCCCAGGTTCATCGTATACGATCGAATCAACAGGTTTGTCATTCTGAGCGAAGCGAAGAATCTTTGCGCAATGTAATCGAAGATCCTTACCAAGTACACTTCGTGTCGCAACTAAAGCTCAGGATGGCAATAGATGCTGATGTATAATCAAGCGGATAATTATAGAGGTGTGTTATGAACCAGGGATTAGATTTTCAGTCAATCATTTTCAACTTACAAACTTACTGGGCGAGCCAGGGCTGCATGATCTGGCAGCCGTATTATTCCCAATTGGGCGCGGGCACGATGAACCCAGCCACCTTCCTGCGTGTGCTCGGACCAGAACCCTGGCGTGTGGCGTACGTGGAGCCTTCGGTGCGTCCGGATGACGGACGATACGGCATCAACCCCAACCGCCTTCAGCAGCATCATCAATTCCAGGTGATCCTCAAGCCCGATCCGGGCAATCCACAGGAATTGTATTTGAAGTCTTTGCTGGCATTAGGAATCGATCCTGAGAAGCATGACATTCGTTTCGTTGAAGACAACTGGGAATCTCCCGCACTTTCAGCCTGGGGGCTGGGATGGGAAGTCTGGTTGGATGGACAGGAAATCACACAGTTCACCTATTTCCAGCAAGCCGGCGGCATGACACTGGATGTACCAGCAGTCGAATTGACCTATGGCTTGGAACGTATTGCCATGACCTTGCAAGGTGTCAGTCACTTTAAGGATATTCGCTGGAATGAACAACGACTGTATGGCGATGTCTACCAGGTTGCTGAACGCGAGCATTCCACCTACTACTATGAAACCGCTGATGTACCCCGGCTGCGCGAGATGTTCAATCTCTTTACCCAGGAAGCCGAAAGTGCTCTCGGAAAAGGGCTTGTTTTGCCGGCTTACGACAATGTGATCAAGTGCTCTCATACGTTCAATGTTTTGGACGCCAGGGGCGCAGTTGGTTTCACCGAACGGCAAGCGCTCTTTGGCAAGATGCGGGATCTTTCTCGTCGTGTTGCCGAAGCCTATTACGCACAGCGAGAATCGATGGGTTTTCCGTGGCTTGAACAAGCGCAAACTGAACTAGCAGAAGTTGTTGATCCGCTTGAGGAAAATGACGCTGAACGAGCAGACTTTCTTTTTGAAATTGGAACAGAGGAATTACCTGCTTCGGAGTTGGACAGGGCCATCGAACAATTACAATCTGGCTTTGAAGCCTGGCTCGTCGAAGCACGCCTGGAGTATGACCTGTTCGAAGTAAAAGGCACACCCCGCCGGCTGACTGTTTGGGTCAAGAACCTGCAAACCCGTCAGGCGGAACGAACCGTTGAGCTGAAAGGTCCTCCAGCTGACCGTGCTTTTGACAATGAAGGAAAACCGACTAAAGTCGCAGAAGGTTTCGCACGCAGTAAAGGGCTGGAACTTGACCAGCTGGCTGTAAAAACCTTTGATAATGGACGCTATGTGGTGGCAGAAATTTCGGAACCGGGACAGACGAGCATGGAACTGCTCACTGAGAAACTCCCGCAGATGATCACCAACTTGCGTTTCACAAAATCTATGCGCTGGAACCAAAGCGGAGCCAGTTTCTCCCGTCCAGTACGCTGGCTTGTGGCAATCCTGGGTGAACAAGTGGTGCCTTTTGAATTTGCCGGACTCCATTCCGGCAGAACAACCTGGGGTTTACGTTTTTCAACCGAACGGAATGCTGTGGTCGATTCTTTGGCTGCCTACGAGAAATATCTGGATGATCAAGGCATCATTCTTGACCCGCGCGAGCGCAGGCAGAATATCTGGCAGCAAGCAATCAAGCTGGCTGAAAGCGTGAATGGCATTCTCAAGGATGACCAGGATTTATTGGCAGAAATTGGCAACCTGGTCGAATATCCTACCGCCTTGCTGGGCACATTTGACTACCGTTACCTCCAGAACCTTCCGCCTGAAGTCCTGATCGGTGTAATGAAGAAACATCAACGCTATATCCCTGTCCTGGACCCGGAAGGAAAACTCACCAATCACTTCATCGTGGTTCGAAACGGTGACAGCCAGCATTCCGAGATTGTGATGGACGGCAACTTGCAGGTGATTTTGGCGCGCTTTGCCGATGCTGAATTTTTCGTACAGGAAGATATGAAAAAGAAGCTGGAAGACTTTGTTCCCAAACTGGCGCAACTTACCTTCCAGAAACAATTGGGTTCGATGCTGGATAAGACTGAACGGATTAAAAAGCTCAGCCTGATTTTGGCAGAAAAACTGGATTTTGACCAGGAGGAGATTTCAACCACTGCACGGATCGCCCAATTGTGTAAAGCGGATTTGGCTTCTGAAATGGTAGTCGAGATGACTGTCTTGCAGGGTGTGATGGGAAAGTATTATGCCCTTCATTCTGGTGAGACCGAAGCTGTGTCAGAAGGAGTGTTTGAATATTACCTGCCCAGATCTGCAGATGACCCTCTGCCGTCAAGCCGACCAGCGATGGTTGTTGGGCTGGCAGACCGGCTGGATTCGATTGCAGGCTTGTTTGCTGTGGGATTGACCCCAACGGGTAATAAAGACCCATTTGCGCTGCGTCGGTCGGCGATTGGTCTGGTTAGTCTTTTACTTGGTAAAGACCTCAATTTTGACACTCGTTGGGCGTTACAACAGGCAGGCTCAGTATTGAGCGTTCCTTTCACAAAAGAAGTGGAAGACCAGGCAACGGCTTTCATCACTGGGCGTCTGCATACCATCTTGCTCGAGCAGGGCATTGCTCATGATGTGGTCGACGCAGTTGAAGCCGTTCATGGAGAGAACCCAGCCCTGGCAAACCGCGCCGCTAAGGTGTTGAGCAGCTGGGTGAGCAAGCCAGAATGGGTCACTATTTTGCCGGCTTTTAGCCGCTGTGTGCGCATGACCCGTGAGTTGGAACGGGAATTCGTGGTTGAACCGTCCGTAATGACCGAAGCAGAAGAAGTCCAGCTCTACCAGGCTGTTTGCCAGGCAGAAGCAAGCTTGAGTCAGTCAGCCAGTTTTGAAAATGCGCTTGTGCAGGTGGAAGGTTTGGTGGAACCGATTAACGCCTTCTTTGACAAGGTGTTGGTGATGGTGGAAGACCAGGCTCTGCGGGAAACCAGGTTGGGTGTTTTGCAGAGAATCGCCGGTCTGATGAAAACCTACGCTGATTTTTCGAAATTGGAAGGTTTTTAGCCGGTTCGTACTGGGAACCCCATTTACTTGACTTTCAAGACAATCGGGCACCCAGCCGTTCCACCGGGATCATGGCACAACTCAGGTTTGACAGGTTGAATTTTGCAACCTGATTTTCTGGCTGCGCCGCTACGAGTGACATGTTTATTGGCCTAAAGCGATTCTCTCGATAACGTCCCAAGATTTAATTAATAACCCTGCATCGTTCACAAACTGTCATTGAATCTGTTTCTGCCATCGCTACCTCGGTAACATTATCATTTGACCTAACGATAGCATTTCAGTAACATTTTAGTTGAACTAATGCGCAACGTAAGCCCGGATCAGGCTGTTATTATTTTCTTCGACAAAACGGTTGTCATTCTTCCGATAGGGTTTAGAGCGGGTGATATCCAGGTTGGGAACCAGCTCTCTCCAGTGTCTTAGAAGTAGCTTGTTGATAAATTCGGCGCCATTGTCAGGATGAAACTCCAACACAGGAAAGGGTAAGCGTGCCAGAAGATAATCAAAACCGTCTTTCATGGCAGCAAAGGAATTGCCATAAACCGGCACGATTTCACTCCAACCACTGGCTACATCCAGCCATTGCAGGGTATAGACATATATTCCCTGGGCACTGTCACCACCATGATGGACAGTATCGATTTCAAAGTGACCTGGCATACAAATATCCCAGGGGATTCTTTTGATTGGAATTTTGGCCTTCAATTGGCTGTTAGGCTTGGACGGAGCCTTGCGAAAGGCAATCTTATCCAAACGGTGCTCCGAGTCTTTGACTAATCGTTTAATGGTTGAAACACTAATGGTTGTCAGTTTTTGTTTGAGATCATCATCCAGACGAAGCTCTCCATGGCTCTGCAATAATTCAGCCATCCAAACCAGATTGGGTTTGAGCCTCTCGGCACAGGCGTAATCCAGGCTTTTGGCTATCTTCCGGACTGCATCCGCCACAATCGGACCATAGGTTTTCCCCCGGTTTTTAGCCCTTGGTTTTCTGGAGAGACGCCCGTTCAGAATACGCAAAACAGATTTGCGGTGCAAGCCGGTGACTTTCACTGCCTCATCAAGCAGCTGACTTTTTTCCTGCTTGGTACTATCCCGATAACGACCCCAGATTTTATGAATATATTTGCGCCGTTCACTAACTGTCATTGGATCCGTTTCTGCCATCGCCACCTCGGTAACATTTTCATTTGACCTAACGATAGCATTTCAGTAACATTTTAGTTGAACTAATGCGAGTGTCTTGACGACGGCTTGATCTCGAATTACAATTATTTTATCTCATGTGTTAATCACAATCATAAATGGCATCTGTTCATCCAGTCAAATCAAAAAGGAGATCCCCATGAAAAAGGCATTCGCATTTACTTTCACCGTAATGATCATTTTGTCGTTAATCCTCACCGGATGTGCCCAGCCCGCTGCTGAAGAAGAAACAATCAAAATCGGACTCCAAGCCCCTCTTACAGGCGCCTACGCCGCCGAAGGAGCATGGGCTAAACAGTGCGTCGAAATCGCCGCTCAACTTATCAATGATAAGGGAGGTGTCCTGGGAAAGAAGATCGAGATCGTCGTCGTAGATGACGCTTCGAACCCCAAGGACAGTGCCCTCGCAGCTCAGAAGATGGTTTCGCAGGGTCTGCAGGAAGTAATCGCTTCCTATGGCTCTTCGGTAACCGCTCCTGCGGCTGACCTGTACGATGCCAACAAAGTCGTTTCAGTCGCTTATGGCGCCACCGCCGTCCGTCTGACGATGGAGAAAGAACGACCCTATTTCTTCCGCACTGCCGGACGAGATGACACGCAGTCTGAATTCTTCGCCAAGTTTGCAGTAGAGACTTTAGGCGCCAAGACTCTCGCTGTGATGCACGATAACCAGGACTATGGCAAGGGAGTGGCTGTTGATGCCATGGCGTTCCTGCAACCTTACATTGATGCTGGCCAGGTCGAAGTTGTATACTACGACGCGGTGACACCCAATGAGAGCGACTACTCAGCTGTCGTAAGCCAGATCAAGGCTCTCAATCCAGATGTATGGTTCTACACTGCTTATTACTCGGAGGCGGCGCTCCTGCTCAAGCAGGCTCGTGAAGCGGGAGTGACTAGCACCTTCATCGGCAGCAACGCTGTCCCATCCCCAGAATTTGTAAAGATTGCCGGGGAGAGCATCGTTGATGGTTCGATACATCTAAATGAACCCATGCCCCAGTTCCTGTCGTTCCCGGAATCAAAGGAATTTCTGGATGCATACCAGGCGAAGTACAATGAGATGCCCGGATCCATCTGGTCGGTCTACGCTGCTGACGGGCTCAATGCCCTGGTAGCAGCCATCAGGAAAGCCGGCACCACCGATCCTGACAAGGTGGCCGAAGCAATGCGCACAATGACTGATGCCACTGGTATCACTGGCCTGCTCCTCTTCACTGAGCGCGGCGACCGGAAAGACATCCCTTATTATGCCTACATCTATAATGCCCAGGGTATCCTCGAACCATACAAGTAGCGAGTTGATACTGAAAATACCGAACATCGATTGAACACGCTGAACACCTCCTCCCTTGACAAGGGGAGAGGTGTTCAGCGTCGGTGGTGTACCTCGCAGGTGATGGTAAGTGAGATAACACATGGAAATGTTTGCTGAACAACTCATTAACGGCCTGACCATTGGTTCCTTTTACGCATTAGTCGCAATAGGTTACACCATGGTGTACGGCGTCATGAAGCTGATCAATTTCGCCCACGGTGATCTTTTCACCCTCGGCTCATACCTGGGTTATACCATCCTGGTGATTGGCGCAGGGTGGGCTACCGCCACGTTTGGTGTGTGGGGCGGAGTTATTGTAGCAGTGATTGGCGCGATGATCGGCATTGGTTTCGCCGGATTGCTATTGGAAAAAGTCGCCTACGCTCCGGTTTACAAGGCAGGGCGTCTGCCGCTTGTCGTGTCTGCCCTTGGCGCATCAATTTTCATCTCGAATGCAATTATGGCTATCTGGGGACCACGCTACCAGGCTTACCCGCAGGCAAGTATTCCCACCGGCAGCCTTGTCCTTTTCGGTGATGTTCGGATTACCTATGTCAGACTCGTCACCATCCTGGTGTCACTAGGGTTGATGGCTCTGATGTACTACATCATCGAAAAAACAACTTTCGGATCCGCAGTTCGGGCTTCTGCGCTGGACAAAGACACTGCAACTTTAATGGGCATTGATTTCAAGAAAATCATCCGCTTTGTCTTTTTCGTCGGCCCATCTTTAGGTGCCCTGGCTGGTGTATTTGCAGGTCTGAATTACTCGCGTATTATCTTTAATCTAGGTCAAACCTACGGTCTCAAGGCGTTCACAGCCAGCATCTTAGGCGGCATTGGCAACATTCCGGGGGCTATGATCGGCGGACTGCTGCTAGGCTTGATGGAGGCGCTCTTTGAGGGGTATGTTTCTGGAGCGTGGAAAAACGTGTTTGTGTTCGTTATCCTGATCGTGATTCTTATCATACGACCCACTGGACTTATCAGCGAGAAGATTGCAGAAAAAGTATAAATCATGAGCAATTTTACCCGCACGATCACCGATCGAATCAATAAATTCCAAGGTGCCAGAGCCACCATATTCAAAAACAAACGCCAGAGGCGGATACTGCTCATCGTCCTGATCGGTCTGATGCTGGTGTTCCCCTTTTTGCCATTCGTCTCAAACTATTGGCTCGACGTTGGTTTTTTTGTAGGCATCTATGTCTTGCTTGGGTTGAGCCTGAATATTGTATTGGGTGAGGTCGGTCTTTTTAACCTGGGCCAGGCAGGCTTTTACGCCATAGGCGCTTATACGACCGGTATTCTCTACACCCAGTTGAATATCCCGATCGTGCTCCTCTTGCCGATTAGCGCAATCGTTGCAGGCGCGGTTGCCTACCTGACCGTCTCACCCATCATTCACCTAAAAGGTGACTACCTTTGTATCGTGACCATTGGTATTGGTGAGATCATCCGCATAACTGCCAACAATAACCCCTTCGGTCTCACCAACGGTCCCAACGGTATCACCGGTATTGGCAATCCGGATTTCGGCCTGTTTTCGATCCGTACATCCACCCAGTTCTTCTACTACGTATGGATCATTATAGCTCTCGTCATTGTGGCATTAATCAATCTTCAGAAGTCACGAATTGGCCGGGCTTGGAACTATATCCGGGAAGATGAGATTGCCGCCGAATCAAATGGCATAGACGTGCGCCATTATAAACTATTAGCATTCCTGATCGGTACAGCCTTGGCTGGGGTCGCAGGCAATATTTATGGTTCGAAGATGATGATCATCTCCCCCGATAACTTCACGTTTATGGAGTCGTGCTTGATCTTCGCGATCGTGTTATTGGGCGGCTTGGGTTCGATTCCTGGCAATGTTCTTGGCGCAGCAATCATTGTCATTTTCCCGGAGATCTTCCGGGAATTTGCCAGCTACCGCATGCTCTTCTTCGGCGCAGCTTTGGTTGTTATGATGGTTTTCCGACCTGGCGGCATTTTACCCCGCCGGCGAAGCCAGGCCGGGTTTAGCGGCTTAGGTATAGCTAATTTGCCTACTGATGAGAACCAATACATAGAAAACATCGTGGCTCAGGGTTCGGTTGCTCAGCGCACAGGTGCCCCAAGCCAAGCTGTCCACCCGGAATCAGTTCCCTCAGGTGAAAAGCGCAGGGTGCTTGAGACGCAGCAGGTTACGATCAACTTTGGAGGACTGATCGCGGTGAACAAATTTGATCTAAATGTCCGGGAAGGTGAGATCACTGCTCTGATCGGACCCAACGGAGCCGGCAAGACCACCCTTTTCAACGGGATTACCGGCATCTATCCCCCGACAAAAGGACGCATCATTTTTATGGATGAGGACATCACCGCCCTCAAGCCGCACAAGATCATCGCCAAAGGCATTGCCCGCACCTTCCAGAACATTCGCCTGTTCCCGTCGCTCACATGCATTGAGAATGTAATGTCCAGCCCTCACTACCACGCCACTGCTGGTCCCTGGGAATCCATTGTCCACACTTCTCGCCAAAGAAAAGAAGAACACCTCATCCTGGAGACAGCCGTCTACCGGTTGCACCAGATCGGCCTATGGGAATATCGCAACGAACTGGCCAAGAACCTGCCCTACGGCAAGCAGAAGTTGTTGGAGATTGCCCGCGCCCTGGCATCCTCTCCCAAACTGCTCATCCTCGATGAGCCGTCATCCGGATTAAATGACAAGGAAAGCGAGGCATTGATCGAGTTCCTGCTGAAGTTAAAGACGGAGGGTTTCCCCCTGCTGCTGATAGAGCACGATATGAACGTGGTTATGGGCACCTCTGATCGGATCACGGTCATGGATATGGGCTCCAAGATTGCCGAAGACGTGCCGTCCAGGATATACAACGATCCCAAGGTGATTGAGGCTTACCTGGGAAAGGAGGAGTAATATCGCTACGTTACTTGCTGTCGAAAATCTGACCGTGGCATATGGTGCGGTAGGGGCATTGAAGGGCATTTCGCTCGAAATTCAGGAGGGGAATGTTGTCGCGGTTCTCGGTGCAAATGGGGCTGGCAAAACGACATTGCTAAAGGCTATCTCTGGCTTGGTGCCGATCAAGGGAGGCAAGATTCTTCTGAATGGTGAAGATTTAAGCCTACATCAGGCCTACATGCTCGCAAGCATGGGTGTGGTTCACGTCCCCGAAGGGCGCCATGTGTTCGCAACGCTGTCTGTTGAGGAGAACCTCAAACTTGGCTCGTACGGTATTCGTAAAACAACCTCCCCACAGGACCTTCAGAAAACGTTGAGTTGGGTGTTCGAACTCTTCCCTCTACTGGCGGAGCGGAGAAAACAGCTGGCAGGTACACTTTCGGGTGGCGAACAGCAAATGCTGGCGATTGGCCGTGGTCTGGTGGCGCGCCCGAAAATCATGCTATTGGATGAACCTTCCCTTGGCTTGGCGCCGATCCTGGTGCAGGAAATCTTCCGGGTTATCCGCCAAATCCATGAAGAAGAGGGCGTGACGATCTTGCTGGTGGAGCAAAATGCGCGCAAGGCATTGGGTATCGCTAATTATGGTTACATCTTGGAGGTAGGCAATATTGCTATCCAGGACACCGCGGCTGCGCTACGAGAAAATGAGCAGGTGCGAGCTGCCTACCTGGGCGGTGGACATATGCTGGCGGCAACCGGACATTATTGACAGGTTCAATAGCTGTTTTCTGTGGGTTGAATTTTGTCCGAAAAGACCTACACCACACCCATGGTCAGTAAGCGGCGAATACGTTCGAGGTTCGTTTTCAAACTGTCACCCAGATAAATTCCACCCAGTTTCTCCCTTGCACTCTCATTTTGACTGACATATCGCCCAAAATAAGCGAACTTTGGTTTGCCGCGCACACTTGTTAACTGCTTCGAAAAGCCATTTAACAAGAAGGCAGTTGGCTCTGAATGAACAGCCAGGCAAATCAATTTCGGTCGTGCGATTTTTGAGTAGTCGATCAAATCTTCTGTGGGCAGGTCTGGTCCCAGGTATTCGACATGATAATTATTTTGACGCAACAATACTGAGAGCATCATCGCGTCCATCTCATCCATTTCCTCAGGACCACAGCCCACCAGAATCAAAGCCCCTTCTTTGATGGTTGGCAAACCTTGCATGATGCCTCCCAGGCGACCCTTGAGCACCTGGAAAGCCATATGGCGGGTGGCGATGGGAATATCACCTACATACCAGGACTCATCCAGCAATTCCAGACAGGGTTGTACCACTTCTTGAAAGATAGTAACAAGGTCAAAATAGATTTGACATTCCTCAAAAATAACGGCTGCTCGTTCTTCGTTGTGGGCAACCAAGGCGCCAAACATCATTTCTGCATAATGGCGGGCAGGACGGGGCGGTTGTTTGCGTGGTTTGGCAGGGCTGAAGGTTTGGATGCTTTCAGGCCAGGTGTCTTTCTCGCGGAACTGATTGAACTGCTGGACCACCTGGCTGATGCTGATACCCGAGTCGACTCTACGTTGAACCCAAAGTAACAGTTGGATATCCCGTTCCGAATAGAGGCGATATCCATTGGGCAATCGCATCGGTTCAAGCAATTCATAACGACGCTCCCAGGCACGCAGGGTCACGGGTTTGATACCGGTGCGATGTTGCACCGCTTTGATCGTAAATTCGGGTTCGGTTGGGTAGCTATCGATTTGGCTCATGGTGTGCTCCTAAGCTCTGTTGAGGCATCAAAAATATCCTGTAGAAATTTTGTGCGCTCTTCGGGGGTCATAAAGCGTGGCTTGGCAGTATCTTCCACAGTGATGGTTAGCAGTTGCGTACTGATATGTTGGCCCTGGTAGAAGAAGTGCTTCTGAATAAACCCATCGTAAGTGATAAAGTATCCTGGCTGGTCAAAGAATAAGTTGCCCAGACCGTAATGAATTAATGCATTGGAATAAAACTCGAGAGCTTTGCCAACGTGCGATTGGCTTCCGTTCACGATCACAGCACCTGCTTCGGCTAAGGGGCGAAAATCGCGGATAGCCGTACTGGTAGCAGTGTAGAGATATTCTTCCTGGAATTGCAACGTTACGACAGGAAGATAGCCTTCCTGTTTCAATTCCGAAATGGTTTGCTTGATCCACTCCCAATCTTCGCAAGGAGCAGACCCACTGCTATCATTTGTAGCCCAAGCCAGGTAGGGTCCGTAGGAATTGCAGCCCACGAAAGCAAGCTTGTTGCCGTTATGCTCAATTTTCAACGGGGCTTTGGCGTTGGTGAGGTTAGTGCCACCGGCATACCATTGCATATCGTTCTGCCGATAAAGATCGAGCGAATAGGGCACCGAGTCGACTTTATAGATGGCGCGTACATCGTTGTTGTGATTGCCGGTCAATTCAACAATATCGGTGCCGAGATCAACGAGCAGATCAATGTATTCCGGATCGCTGCAAAAAATAAAACCATCATAGTCTGGGTCCGGGAAGGGGCAATCTACGAAGAAAGAGACTTCATTGCTGATATGGGTCAGGTCCGCGTTTCGCATGACATTGCGGATGTTGGTGCCTGGGTAGAGG
This sequence comes from Anaerolineaceae bacterium, assembly GCA_003532515.1. Taxonomy (GTDB): domain Bacteria; phylum Chloroflexota; class Anaerolineae; order Anaerolineales; family Anaerolineaceae; genus Mesolinea. The sequence goes on from DOEX01000175.1 coordinate 20,076, forward strand.
GCGCCTTCAGTTGACATAACGAAAGCGGTGTCACGTGCCATTGCCGTCACACCGGTCATGATCAGGCTGGTCAGTTGCCCCGGTTTGAAATTGCTTTCGGGCAGCAGCGAGCTTAACAATTCAGTTTCGATTTCACGGTCTGTCGCTCCCAGGCGAACGCCGATGGGGAGCGAAAGCGCATATTTGGATGGATCGAAATCATCATCAAGCGGGCTGATGCCATCGATAGATATCACTTTAAAATCGGGTTGAAGTTCCTCGAAAGGCACGATCATCCAATCATCTTCATGGATGACGGGGATATCGGTGGTTGAGGGAGTGAGCGCCACTCTCGTTGGATTTTTGGGGTCAATCAGACGCTGCAAGAGGTTGAGTGGTTCTTTGGCGTAAAGCGCCTTGAAAGGTCTCTCCTCCTGGTTACTTTTTCCGGTCAGGATGGAGGTAAGTTCTTTGAGTGTGATGTCATCCTGTATGGTGAAAAATGGTGCAACCAACGCATAAACCTGGAAACTGATCAATTCATAAATCTCTGCTTCGGTTGCAACTTCAACGATGATATCGGCTGATTCGGGGTCGTCTGAGAGGACCATGCCCAGTGGTGTCGGGATTGTGGCAAACATCTCAGCCGGAAGCTCCGGGTTCAGGTTCAATTTCAAGGGACCTGGGGTTGGGGTCGGGCTGGGGGTAGGGCTGGGGATGCTGGTTGCCGTTGGAGGCGGTGTGGTTGGAGAGGCTTTGCTCGTCGCCTGGTTCGGGGCAAGGGTTTGGCAAGCTGAGAGTAAAAGGCTCAGAGAGAGTAGCACCAGAAAGGCTTTTCTGTTGAATTTTTTAAAACAATTCTTCCAGATCATCACATTAGTTTCTCCCGATGAATCACCGGGGAGCATCAATAGTTTTTGAATGTTCAGGCAGCTGATGCACACTACCTGTTTTTTTGTATAAGGTTATTATAATCTCGGGTTCTCTCTATGGCAATGAGGACGGGGACAAAAAACGGCCGAATTTGTGTAAATGTTTTGTAAAATTGGACGAGGTGTTGATACCGCTCAGGGGTTCAATCCGTCAGGAGGTTGGGAGCCGTATTGATTGAAGAGATCTTCCCACTGTTTGACTTCTTCAGGAGAAAGGGCGCGCTCAGTGGGAGCAGGCTGCGGTTCTTGTTCGTAAAAGCGTTGGAGCAGCTGAGAAAACTCCTGGCTGGTAAGGATGGCGGCGTGATAAGCCCGGGCAGATGCCTGCACGGTGCGATCAGAACTGACCAAAGTGTGGTTTTGGCTTGCACCTTTTAGTTGACGAATATAGCTGGCGATGGCAGAATCTGCAGTCTGCCCGGCAGGGACAAAAACCGCCTTGATGAGACCAAAGTTGCGCTGCCCGGCTTGCCCGGTGGCAGCCCGGTCAAAAAAGATCATAGCGCGTGATTTTTTGGCACGCAAAAAGGGCGTAAGCAAGTCAATCAAAGCTTGCTCGTCGTCAAGGTCGCTCAAGGTCAGCCCACGGATGTTTGGGATCAGGTTGTGACCGTCGATGATGTATTGCATGCGAATATTGTAACCCAGGAAAGTCACCAAAAAAATGCGTCACAATTAGCGGCGCGATTATAATAGACAAGATGATCGTCAACCATCCGATTTTCACAAATATCACACCAACTCTTAAAAAGGGTCTGGATACGAACATGAGAGCCATAAGGTACGCATGACCCTTTTCATCCTTGCATTCGTTCTTTACCTGGTTGGTTTCATAGGTGCCTTGATTGAGGGTGCCGGGGAAGTTTGGCTGTGGTTCCTGGCTTTGGGGATCGTGCTTGACTTCACTTTAATCTTACTGGCTTACCTGGATTCAGCCAGGTTGAGGTTCGTTAGAGAGAGTGCATCCTGGACTAAGATTTGTCACATACTTGCTCTGATCCTTACTGTACCGGCTGCCTATTGGCGACTGAAGGCGGAAATTTCATGGTTTTTCCTCCTTCTGGGCTTAATTCTGATATTATGGAGTTGTTCCATTTTCAATCTATATAAAACCTGGCGGAGGAAGAGCCAAAATGAATAACGTTTACCCATCATCACATCCGTTGGTTGCCGCAAAACTAACCCTTTTGCGCAATGT
>DOEX01000175.1:22280-23841 GCA_003532515.1 Anaerolineaceae bacterium
GGACTGGGGATGGTCGAGGGTTTTTGGGAGTTAATGCCCGGAGCAGAAGTCTGGCACATTGGGCTCTTCCGCGATGAACGAACACTCAAACCCGTCTCTTACTATAATAGGCTTCCTGTCGAACCGACCGTTTCGGTTTGTTTGGTTTTGGATCCAATGTTGGCGACTGGCGGCTCGTCGGTAGCGACAGTGGATATTCTTAAAAGGTGGGGCGTGACCAAAATTAAATATGTGGGTATCCTGGCAGCGCCCGAGGGTATCGAACGCTTGCACGGGGCTCATCCGGATGTTCCTATTCATATTGCGGCCATCGATCAGGGCTTGAATGAGTATGGTTTTATTTTACCTGGTCTGGGTGACGCCGGCGACCGGCAATTCGGGACATAGTTTCCAAAAAGATTACGTTATACCGTAAACTTTCCCCATTTTTTAAATAAGTTTACGGTATATCGTAAATTTGATTGCTTATTAATCGAGCGACTTTTCCCATTGGGAGAATTGGCAATTCCAAACACGAAACCCAGCGCAGATGCTCAGGCAACTTGATGGGTACAGGAGAAAAAGGCTGAGCATACCAGGCATGGACAGTGATTTTGAAGTGTGTGTAGGCATGTTCAAAAATCCCAATCTTCTCGCCAGTTGATACTTCCAGACCTGTCTTCTCCAGCACTTCTCTTTTCAGGCAATCCTCCAGGCTTTTATCCCTCTGCTCGCACTTCCCTCCGGGGAACTCCCACAAGCCTGCCAGCATTCCGCTTTGCTCTCTCTGACTTAGCAAGACTTTGCCATCAACCTGGATAATGGACACACAGACATCATAATGAGGTATTGGAGCTTTCTTGACACGAAGCGGCAGATCGTTTTGCACGCCTTGCTTGAAAGCCAGGCAATGATCCCGGACAGGGCAAGCCAGGCAGAGAGGCTGACGAGGAAGACACACACTTGAACCCAGATCCATGAGCGCCTGATTGAAATCGCCCGGACGGTCTGGCGGCAGAACGGATTGCGCGTAGTCTTCAATTGTCTTTTCAAACCGAGTAGAACCAAGCGCTTCCTGCAGAGCAAGTATGCGGGAATAAATCCGTTTGACATTGCCATCCACAGCCTCTACTGGCTCTCCGAAGGCGATGGACGCGATCGCTGCAGCAGTGTAGTGACCAATACCTGGTAAGCGTTCCAACTCAGGAGCAGTGGATGGGATTCGCCCTTCATGCTCCAAAAGAATTACCCGGGCGGCCTTATGCAGATTACGAGCCCGGCTGTAATATCCAAGCCCTTCCCAAACCCTAAGCACTTCCTCCTGGCTGGCTGATGCCAGGGATTCCAGGTCTGGAAAACGGACCAGAAAACGTTCAAAATATGGTAAAACGGTTTCGACCCGGGTCTGTTGAAGCATTATTTCGGACACCCACACCCGGTAAGGTGAAGGAAAAGAACGCCAGGGCAATTGCCTGGCGTTTTTGTCATACCATGTCAGTAAGTCATTTGAAAATGACATTTAGAACTGAAAACCGCCTTTATGCGGAGCTAATTTGAATTGCAGGTTGTCCACATATTCTGA
>DOEX01000175.1:23964-24096 GCA_003532515.1 Anaerolineaceae bacterium
GTCATGATGAGCTTGATCATAAGCTTAGAGCGCTGAAAGTTTTGGATCCAGTGCTATCACTTGGGTGCCTTCTTCACTGAACCCGCCTGAAGGCGCGATTTTAAAGCTTTCCATTGTTTCCAACTCAGTCAG
>DOEX01000085.1 GCA_003532515.1 Anaerolineaceae bacterium
GGACATTATCATGTTGCTCTTACATAAATGCCTGCTTTCAGTGCCAGCCTCTGCTGAATGATATAATACAAAAAATCCTGATGACGGAAAGAGGTTAAGATGAGTTGTTGCTGCACTAATAAGGAAACAATTTCTTGTGAAAATGCACCTGGTGCCATAGGCCCCTATTCTGTGGCTGTCTCCACTGGTTCGCTGGTCTTTGTTTCAGGTCAGTTAGGTTTAGATAAGGACACAGGTAGTTTAGTTGCCGGAGGGATTCAGGCTCAAACGCGCAAAGCGCTTGAAAACATGAAGGCGATCCTTGAAAGTGCCGGTTTAAGTTTGGGAAATGTGGTGAAAACAACTGTTTTCATGCTCGATATGGGTCAATTCGCGGACATGAATACGGTTTATGCCGAATTCTTCACGAGCGATTTTCCAGCCCGTTCTGCCATTCAGGTTGCAGGGCTTCCGAAAAATGGCATCGTGGAAATTGAAGCCATTGTCGTGAAACCAGATGACCAGGAAGATGAAAACTGCTGTTGCCACTAGGAACAAACAGGTAAATTGACAATTGATGAATCCGCTTGTGTCAGTGATCATTCCATGCCGGAATGAGGAAAGAACCATACATCTTGTGCTGGAAGCCCTCTTTCAGCAAAGTTTTCCATTGCAAGATATGGAAGTCGTCATTGCTGATGGTCTTTCCACCGACGGTACCCGCCGATCGATCCACGCCTTTAGTGAAACCCATCCGGAACTTATCATCCGGCTGGTCGATAACCCCAAGCAAATTATCCCAACTGGGCTGAACACTGCCATTAAAGCTTCAAAAGGAGTGTTGATCGTGCGTATGGATGCACATTCTCTCCCCAACTCAGACTACATCCAACGCTGTTACAACGCACACCAGGAAGGCAAGGCTGAAAACGTTGGTGGTATCTGGAAGATCTGCCCGCAAAATGACAGCTGGGTAGCGCGTTCTATTGCTGCAGCAGCGGCTAACCCGTTTGCAGTCGGTGATGCCCACTATCGATTCACGGAAAAAGCGGCATATGTTGATACCGTTCCTTATGGTTCTTACAAACGCGAGCTTTTCGATGATATTGGTTATTTTGACGAATCTTTGCTGGCCAATGAAGATTACGAATTCAATACTCGCATTCGCCAGTCTGGCGGTCGTATCTGGTTGGATCCCGACATCCAATGCACCTACTTTGCCCGAGCAAACTTTCTTTCACTTGCTAAACAATATTGGGGATATGGTTTCTGGAAAGCGCAAATGCTGAAGCGCTACCCCGAAACTCTGCGTTGGCGACAAGCTTTGCCTCCCTTGTTTGTCTTAGGCGTGATTGCCTTGGTTTTGATTGGCTTTTTCTGGCAACCTGCCTGGCTCGTTTTGGCTGCGGTGTTTGGGCTTTACCTGTTACTCCAATTAATTCCAGCAATACAAATATCACTCAAGGGTGGTGACATCCTTCTAAGTTTGGGGGTCGTTTTTGCTACCTTAGTAATGCATTTTTCCTGGGGGACCGCACTAATTGTGGGGTTATTCTCTCATCCTGATAGGAAAAAATAATGGAAGAAAAGCTGAACGGCCGACCCAATGGAAAATTTCGCTTTGAGCGTAGGGAGCAAACTCTGCTGCTTGTGCTGGGTGACTTCATGGCTGCTTTGCTTGCTTTGGGCATTGCTTTATTGATCTGGGCAAGAGGCGACACCTGGCTGGGGCTCTCCATAGAATTTTTCCGCACACGGATTCCAGCCTGGTTTTATTTCCTGCCACTGCTATGGATGCTCGTGATGGCGGATTCATATGACCTCCGCAAAGCCAGCAACCTGAAGCTGACCCTGAAATCCCTGGGTATTTCCCTCATCGCCTGTGCCGCTATTTACCTGGTGATCTATTTTGCTTCCGAGCCCAATAGTTTGCCGCGCTTTGGCGTAGCAATCTTCCTGGTTCTGGCAGTTTTGATTACCTTTTTCTGGAGACTGCTCTATATCCGTCTCTTTACGACTGCCAGCAAACAAAAACGCGCTCTTATCATCGGAGCTGGCAGAGCAGGTTCAGCCTTGGCTCAAATCGTTGCAGAGCAAGATCCGCCTCCATTTACACTGGTCGGTCTGATTGATGACGACCCTGCCAAAAAAGGCACAATGATTGAAGGCTTTCCAGTCCTTGGAAATCATAAGGATATGCGGGAAATTATTGAAGTTCATCACATCACTGACATGATTCTCGCCATATCCAACGAGATGAGCCCCGGTATGTTTCAGACTATTCTGACTGCCCAGGAAAAGGGCATGAATATGGCCACCATGCAAGACACTTATGAGTCTCTGACCAACCGGGTGCCAATTACATTGCTCGAGTCCGACTGGGTCATCCGCTCATTTATCGACAGGAAACCCGCAAGTGGTCTCTATCGTATCTCCAAACGCTTGATGGACCTGATTTTTTGCCTGGTTGGGATGGTGGTTCTGGTAATCCTTTTCCCAATATTAGCTCTTCTCATTAGGCTCGATTCCAAAGGCCCTATTATTTTCAAACAAACGCGCCTCGGACGAGGAGGTGTTCCTTATACCATTCTCAAATTCCGTACAATGAAAGACAACCTGGACATGGAAAGAGAAGCCCTGGTTACTGCCACAAACGACCCCCGCGTCACCCGCATCGGGCGCTATATGCGCAAAACTCACCTGGACGAACTTCCGCAGATTGTGAATGTCTTGCGTGGCGAGATGAGTTTTGTGGGTCCGCGCTC
>DOEX01000156.1 GCA_003532515.1 Anaerolineaceae bacterium
TTCAATGTGTTGGCTTACTTCCAGGAACTGAGTGGTTTCCTGTTCATTGAAGCAAGACATGAGGGATTCGATTTGATTGACAAACCCGGGATAAACACGCGCCAGCAGTTCAGCACCTGTTTCTGTCAGATAGAGCTGGTAACTGCGCCCGTCGTTGGGGTCGTTTTGGCGGGTGATCAGCCCATCTTTTGCCATGCCCTGAACAACACGGGTGGTGTTGCTTTTGGTGCAGAGCAGACGGTCGCTCAAATCGATGTAATTAATGCCGGGGTTTTGTGCGACATGCAGGAGGATATAAAAACGCGGGATATTGAGACCGTGATCAGAAAGATAGGTCTTTTCGTGGTTATCTATGTGAAGAAAAATAGCCTTCAAAGATTCGTACAGATGTATTTTCATTTGCGACATTTCGCCCCAGCGATTGATTGTTGACTAGTTCATATGTCAACTAAATTCTAACAAAATTGGTGGGAATGTCAAGCATAATGAGGAGGGTTACGTTCGTTTATAACCAAAGGTGGGTTTGGGCGATTATTTTTGTGAGCGAGGGTTTTAAGGCTTTGGAAATTGACTCTTGGCGGAGGGAGACAAGCCCCCTCCGTACGGCTGAGCTTTATGTCCAGCCGATGCCCAGTTCTATCATGGTCTCCTGAGTGCGAAGCCTGCTGTAAGCACCATGAAAGGCAGTTGACCGTCAGGTCTTCCATTGTTTTGGCTCGGTCGGCCCACTAAAGGGGTGCTACGCAAGAGACCTTCGCCAACAGCGGAAAAAGATCAGGCTTGATTCAGCAACCGCATGAGACGTCAGGTTGAATTACGCAACCTGACCTACGGTTGCCGGGTTCAAAACCGGAACCTGGCCTACGGGCTTCGCCTATAAAGAGAAATCGGATTGCGTTTCACACCCCCTCCAGCCTTCTGTTGGCGGTGGGAGGGGGATGAAGTGGGTGGGTGGTGTGAAGGAGTGCCGGACAGGCCAGCCTACAGAATTTTCCTATAAAACCGAATCAAACCAAATCGGGTTGGTGACGAGGGCGGGGAGCATCGGCAGACCGGGGAAGAAACTGCGCCAGACTTCCAGCCTGAGGTAACCCGGTTTCTCGACGGGAATGTTGGTCTCCCAGTCGCCATTGCCTGGGGCGGTGAGGAGAATGCGCTCGCCATCCTGGTCGATCAGCCTGATCTGATCGCCCGTTTCAAGCGAAAGGGCTTGTAAATGTGCCTCCAGACCCGTTCGCCAGGGCAAGATGACCCCATAGGTTGCGCCATCTACATCCAAATCGAGCTGCAGATCAGTAGGGCTGTAGGTGAAGTAACTGTGCCCGGCTTCGACTGCCGCCAGGATGTCTTTTTCGCTGGCAGACCAGGCTAAAACATTGAGGGTTGGGTTCGCCAGGCGCTGAAAAACCGTGTCTTCGTGATAGTCACTGCCGCAAACCGCCACCTGGCGCTTGCCGGCTTTGAGCATCTGATCCCACCAGGCGATGGTTTCAATGTTCTTTGGGCGCATGGGTCCGTTCCAGACCTCAATCAGGTCGAAATCGAGCGCTTCGAGGTTAAAACGGAAGCCAAAACTGCTTTCCAGGGGATGGTTGATGCAGATCAAAGCGCCGTTTTGGCGCGCCTGGCGGAATTTTTCCTGAACCTCTTCATCTGTGTTGGTGAAGAAGGCTCCCTGGTAAGCTTCTTCGACGCCCAGAAAGTTGCTGTGACCCTTGTAGTGGGTCCACTCCAAACCAGGGATGATGGTGAGACCGGGAATCTTGGGGAAGGAGGCACGTTTGACCGGCTGATTGTGGTCGGTGACAGCGATGAAATCCAGCCCGTGTTCGCGGGCATGCCGCGCGAGGTGGTCCAGTGGAAGCAGACCGTCAGAGGCAAGCGTGTGGGTGTGCAAGTCGCCCTTCAGCCAGCGGCGGGTTTTTGGGGTAAAACGTAAACTGACTTTCACGTCCACGCCATTCGGTGAAACAACGTAAGCCCCGAGCATGATCTGCCAGGTGCCGGCGCTGAGCGGGTGAGGCTGGTAGCCGGGGGTGGCTTCGGTGGTGGAGACAAAAATGACATCGCGGCTCGAGCCGCTGGCACCCACCTGGCTGCCATCCGGCGCGAGAAGACCCAGATCGATGCGGTTGACGCGTTGGCGGGATGAAAAATTCCCATTTTCGACGGTCAACGGCTGATTGTGGTTATACGGATAGGAGTATTCGATGTCGATGCGTTCGGTGAAGGCCGGCATTTCGAAGGGCATTAACAGGTAAAGCCCTTGTTGGTCATTGGAAATGTGATGGGTGAGGTTTAATGTTTGCATAGGTAGTATGTTAGCATAAAAACGCCTGCATAATGGTATATTTGATTGTGTATACCTTTACTGGAGAAGAATAATGTTCACTCAAACCAATTCCGAAATTTTTATTCCCGATGGGTCGGACCCAGCCCAAGCGTTGGCGCGCACAACTCATCTTTGCATTGCCGCCCACCAGGATGATATCGAAATCATGGCTGTTGAAGGCATTTTACGTGCCTATGAAAACCCCGACCTCCATTTCACCGGCTGTGTTGTCACCGATGGTCACGGCTCGCCCCGTGCTGGCAAATTTGCCGAGGTGAGCGATGATGAAATGGCGCAAATCCGGGTGGAAGAGCAGAAAGAAGCTGCCCGGATCGGCAAATATTCCGCCCAGGTGTTTTTGGGTTATCCCAGTTCCGAGGTCAAAAAGACTGGTAACCAGGCGCTCAAAGAGGATTTGAAGAATCTGATCAGGCAAACCCGAACAGAAGTTTTGTATACCCACAACCTGGCGGATAAACATAACACCCACGTCGGCGTGCTGATGCGCGTACTTGAAGCATTGCGCGAACTGGAACCCGAAGCACTGCCGAAGCGATTAATTGGCTGCGAGGTTTGGCGAGATTTGGATTGGATGCCGGACGAGAAAAAGGTGGTCATGGACGTCTCGGCGAACAAAGAATTGCAAACCCAATTGGTGGACGTCTTTGTTTCCCAGGTGCAGGGCGGAAAGAATTATACCGATGCCATCCTGGGCAGGCGTGCCGCTAATGCGACCTTTTTTGCTTCGCATGCGACCGATAACGCCACCGGGCTGAGCTTCGGGATGGACATGACCCCCTTGTTGCTGGATAGGAGCCTGGACCCGCTCGAATTTGTGAAGGGTTATTTGCAAGAGTTCCAGGATAGCGTTGTGGGCTTGCTTGAAGCAATGCGATAAAAATTGTGAAGTTGCGATATTACAAATAACTAGTATAATGGCTACACAACTTTCATCTATTTATAAGGAGATATCATGAAATTAAGTGCACCTACCAATCTTGTATTCATCGTTGCTGTTGTACTGTTTGTGCTGGCACTGCTGGCGCAATTCGGTCTGGTCAGCGCCCTGGCTGCGGCTATGCCCTGGCTGTGGGTTGTAGCATTCGTCCTGTTGGCATTGGGCGTATTGTTAAAAGATTTTTAGTATTTAGTAGAAGTGATTTTGAAAAAGTTGGCGTATAAGCCAACTTTTTCGTTTAAGGTGGGCTTAGGTGGGAAAGTGACCGGTGTGAAAAAAAATGGTTTGTCCTACATAAGGGATAGCTGCCATGCCGTCCCGGATCCTTGATTCGGCACAAATTTCGGGAGACCTGCTCTGACCGAGCCAATGCAATGGAGACCTGGCGGTCAACTGCCTTTCATGGTGCTTACAGCAGGCTTCGCACTCAGGAGACCATGAAAGAACTGGAGCCAATGATACAGAGCGGGCTCATTCCGACCTACGCGAACGTAAGGAAAGAGAAATGAAGGAACGCACCCCCTCCAGCGAACCGTATGGAGAGGCAATTTCGATTATCCCACTTCGCGCATGTATTGCGGTTCGGCGGAGCACCACATCTGCCCATCCGAGGAGATGCGCAACCAGCCATTCTTCACCTCATAGACAGTAACAACATCGTTGCGGATCAAATTGCCGACGATTTTGTAGTTTTTCCCAGGGCCTTCGCGCAGGTAAAGGGCTTTGACGATGCACTGGGCGCGCCTTAATTCCTTTGACACCAGGGGAGTCTCGGGCGGCGTCCGCAGCATGTAATTGCCGGCTCCAGAGCACCAGACCTCAGCGGTCGGGTCCAGCCGTAACCAACCATTGTCCTCCGCGTAAACTGAGACGACTTCGCCCAGGTTTAACTTGCCGATCACCTTGAAGCTGGCGCCAGGACCTTCACGCTTGCGCAGGCTGTTGACCATGCATTTCGCCCTAAAAAGGACGCTGGGTTCGGGGATGTTAAGGTAACCAGTGGGGTTGTTAAAGTATTTCCAAACCGCTTCTGTGTCACCGTTGAAGCGGTTGTAATCCATATAACGACCAAAACCGCCGATCGACTTACACCGGTCACCGGTTTGGTGGATCAGGTAAGTGTCGACACCCTTGGGCAAAAGCGGGGGACCAGGGTGTTCCTGGGTGTAGAAGGGAGAAGGCGCAGGTCTGCGATAGGTCGCCAGCCACCAATCTAACCGGGGCAAGTCGGAAATTTGCAAGTAGGTGTTGACCCAGCCGGCGCGGGAGTAGATGATGGGGTAACGACCGGTGCGGGATTTGCAAATTTCGAGACTGTTGAGGGTAGTGGAAGTGATGCGGGAACGAGTGTTAATCCCAGCCACTTCGAGATCCAGGGCAATACGATCGTGCGCCCAATCGCTTTTGTTTTCAAGCATTTTGAAGAGAGAATCCATTTGGGCAACAGCGCTTTCACCGAAATAAAGCACGTGGTAGGCGATGCGACCAACCTGGAGATGCCCCATTTGGGTCCAGTGGTAGGTGAATTGCGGGTCGCGGTAGCCCCAGGAGACGCCAGCGCGGGCAGCGATGAAAGTAAGCGGCTCAGCGTGGTTTTTGATGGTTTCAAAATTGACCCGCCGGGTGCCCTCGGCGTTCGTTTGGTGTTTGCTGATGTCGATTCCAAATGCTCGTGTCATACTTCCTCCTGGTTTACCCAAAACCAGTATCACAAAATACCCGATTGAGAGGGTTGTTAGGAGTGTAGGTGCAAGGAAAGTGCCAGAGGCTAGGGAGCAGGGATTAGGAAACCCTTACACAGGGCAGGCAGGGATCAGGAAACAGAGAGCGGTAGTAGGGCGTGACGAAGTGCCCGTAGGGTATTGAGGAGGTTGTTGCATGGAGGTTTTGATGCATAGTAACCTCCTCAATCCGCCGTCCTTCCAAGCAGCATACCCCAGTTCTTTCATGGTCCCCTGAGTGCGAAGCCTGCTGTAAGCACCATGAAAGGCAGTTGACCGTCAGGTCTCCATTGCAGGTCTCCCCTATAAATGGCAGCCCTCACCCCCGTTCGCTTTGCTCACGGAACCAGCCTTTGGCTGGACTTCGCCTCCACTCCCTTCCACTACGTTACAAGGATCTTCGACCGCAAGTGGAGGAGGGCTTAATTGCGAATGAGCCTATAAATTATTAGGAAAAAGATCCTTCGCAACAAAAGCTCAGGATGACAATCTTTTCCTGTCAACTATCAGCTATCAGCTATCAGCTATGAGCTATCAGCTATCAGCTATCAGGTATGCGCTTCTAACCAATCTTTGATTTTTTCTTTGGTTACGGGCAGGCTATCAATCCGCAGACCGATGGCGTGGTAGATGGCGTTGGTGATCGCCGGCGGGGTGGGTACGCACACCAGTTCGCCCACGCCTTTTGCGCCGAATGGTCCTTCGGAGGTCTTCGATTCCACGATAATCGAGGTGATTTCGGGCAAATCTTGCATGCGGGGCACATCGTATCGGGCGATGCGATCGCTCTTGATGACGCCCTCTTCAACCTTAAAATCCTCCATCAAGGCGTGCCCGATCCCCATGATCACGCCGCCCTCCACCTGGGATTGGAAACCAAGCGGGTTGATGATGCGCCCGGCGTCGTTGGCAGCCACCACCCGCAGAGCTTTTACCCCGCCGGTTTCGGTGTTGATGCCCACCTTGACCGCCTGCACAGCAAAGCCGTAGGCGATATGGATGCGTCCGCCCACGTCCAGGGGGAAGGTTTCGGGCGCATGATAACGGCATTCCACTTCCAGCCCTTCGGGGGTTTGTTTGAGCAAATCATGAACTTCCTGCCAGGAAACACGCTTTTCAGCCCAGAACGCGCCCTCAGTTGAAAGCTGAATGGCAGCCGCGTCCACCCCAAAACGCTTGCTGAGCAGGTCCAGGATGCGATCGCGCAGCGCGTTGGCAGCCTGGCGGACTGCATTGCCAGTCACATAGGTTTGCCTTGAGGCAGTGGTGGGACCGCCATCTAGCGTCCTTTCGGTGTCCATTACATAGACGTTAATGTTATCGGGAGGAATGCTCATAACTTCTGCCGCAATTAATTGCAGGGTAGTCAGCATGCCCTGACCAACTTCAGAGGCACCGCTCTTGATCTGCAGGCGCCCGGCAGGCAGAAGTTTCAGGATCACGCCGCTGCTGTCGTCTGCGCCGGTGCCCAGACCAGTGTTTTTGAAACCACAAGCCAGCCCCCAGCAGGTGATCAGGCGCTGCCCGCGAATTTCTTCTGTTTGAGGTTCAAAAGGGACGGTAATTCCGTTTTCAGCCCACCAGCGGCTGATGGCATCCAAACATTCAGGCAAACCAACGCTCTCAGTCAGATAATGACCGGTGTTGGTGGTGGAGCCGATGTGCAGACAGTTTTGTTTGCGCATAGCCAGCGGGTCGAGCTGGAGTTCTTCGGCGAGCATATCCATGGCAGATTCGATCCCGAAGGCAGCCTGCACCACCCCAAAACCGCGAAAAGCGCCGGCGGGGGGGTTATTGGTGTACATGGCGTAGCAATCGGCATGGGTGTGTGGGATGACATAGGGTCCGCAAGAATGGGTGGTGGCGCGGGTCATGACCGGCACGCCTAACGACGCGTATGCGCCGGTATCGCCATAGAGTTCGGTTTGAATAGCAGTGAGGGTGCCATCCTGCGTGGCTCCCAAACGTAATTTGATGCTGGTAGCATGCCGTTTGGGGTGGACCAGCATGCTTTCACGGCGGGTGAAAAGCAGCTTTACTGGTCTGCGCGTAGCCACCGCAAGCAGGGAGGCGTGGATCTGACCGGCAACGTCTTCCTTGCCGCCGAATGCGCCACCTGTTTTCTGACCGCGAACGCGTACCTTTTCCAACGGCAAGCCAGTGGCTTCCGCGACCTGCCGGCGATCATCAAAGGGAATTTGCGAGCCAACAAACAGTTCAAGACCGCCATCTTCACCAGGAACAGCGATGGAGCATTCCGGTTCCATGAAAAGGTGTTCCATGAAGGGTGTGCTGAAAGTGTGTTCTACGATCACATCGGCTTCCGCAAAGCCGACCTCGAGGTCGCCCTTGTTGAAATGGATGTGTTTGAGGGTGTTACCCTGGTCGTGCAGTTGTTCTGCGCCTTCTTCACGTGCCTGGAAGGGGTTGCTGACCACTGGACGCAGCTCGTATTCGGGTTGGATTAGTTGGACGGCTTCATCAGCGATCGCCTGGGTTTCAGCAGCTACGAGAGCGATCGCATCGCCCTGGTAGCGCACCCGTTCATCGATCCCGACCAGGATCGGCCAGTCTTTTTTGTAGACGCCATGCTTACGCTCGTGCTGCAGGTCTTTGGCGGTCAGGATTTTTACCACGCCGGAAAGAGCCTGGGCTTTAGTAGTGTCCAGGGATCGTAAAATGGCAGAGGGCACACCGGCGCGCAGCACCCGGGCGTAAAGCAGCCCTTCAAATTGCAGATCGTCGGTGTATTTAGCGGTACCAATGGCTTTTGCGACCGCATCCGGGCGTGCGATGGGCTTGCCGATGTGGGTCAGGTCCTGCGCTCCCAGCACGACCTGGCGGGGTCGGACGTGACCATCCTCGCGCATTGCCTGCGCAGCAGCCTGGATGGCGGAGAGAATCGCTTCATAACTGCCACAACGGCAAATGACGTCATTCATCGCCGCGCGGATCTCGTCCACGCTCGGGTCCGGGTTGTTTTGCAGGAGGGCGTGGGCAGTCAGAAGCTGTCCGGGGGTGCAAAAGCCGCACTGGATGGCACCGTGAGTGATGAAAGCTTCCTGGAGCGGGTGCAGTGCTTTGAGGTCTTCGCGCTGGTCTTGCTGATGTTGGGGGCGCAAAGCGCGCAACCCCTCGATGGTAAGGATCGACTTTCCATTCACCTTGGCAGAGCGGGTCAGGCACGAGCGGGTGGGGACGCCATCGACCAAGACGGTGCAAATGCTGCAGCGCCCTTCGCCACAACCGATTTTAGTTCCGGTCAGGTGCAGGCGCTCGCGCAAAAGGTCGCTCAGTTTTTCACCAGGGAGTTCTTCGAGGGTGTAGGGGATACCGTTTACAGTAATTTCCAGCATGACTCTCTCATGTAGTGCGATGGCACCTTTGATTTGATGCCTAATTATACAGGCAATGGAAAAGAATGGGTCTGATCAGGGCAATTCCAGGCATGGGGACAATATTCATCTTGTACAAAGGTGGATTAAAAAAACCGGTTATGCAATAATTTCTATCAAAAGACATGAGGTAAGAATGGCACGAAGAAAACTACCAATTCAAGTAAAGAAGCAAAACCTCCTCCCGTTATGGATCATTTTGGCTGTGGTTGCGGTTGTGGTTGGTGTTTTTGTGAATCAAGGGATCCGTGAATTACGCGGAAATCCGATTTTGCTCTCGCAGGATGACGTGCCACGCTTGAGCGTGCCAGAAGTGCAACAGGCTATGCTAAATGAAGGTGCGATATTGCTGGACGTCCGGACGGCGGAGCAATATGCCGCCAGTCATGTGGTGGGGGCGTTAGGCGTACCGGTAGCAGATTCTGAAGCGTTTGATTCGTACGTGAAGGGGTTGGATAAGGACGCCTGGTACATCACCTACTGTACCTGAC
>DOEX01000140.1 GCA_003532515.1 Anaerolineaceae bacterium
GCTGACCGCCAGAGAGTTCCTTGGGCTTGCGCTTAAGCAGGCCTTCGATACCGAGGATCTGAGCTGCCTCTTTGACACGTCGATCGATGTCGGCTTTGTCGAATTTACGCAGTTTCAAGCCAAATGCCATGTTGTCGTAGACAGACATGTGGGGGTAGAGGGCATAGCTCTGGAAAACCATAGCGATGTCGCGATCTTTGGGGGCAATGTCGTTGACGACCTGGTCGCCAATGAGCACTTTACCCTCTGAGATTTCTTCCAAACCGGCGAGACAGCGCAGGGCTGTCGTCTTGCCGCAGCCGGAAGGACCAACAAGGACTAAGAACTCTTGATCTTCGATTGCAAGATAAAGATCTTGCACGGCGACTACGTCACCAAAACGTTTCCAAACATGATCGTACGTAACACTTGCCATAAGAATTTCCTCCAATCTTGAACGAGTATAGTGACATCATTATACGTCAATAATTTGAAAATAGTAGGTTTTTAAAGACGAATTTTCGAAGGAATTCTCAAAACAAAAAGAAAATGAAAAGCACCTGCTCATTGGCAGGTACTTTTTTGGTTCCCAGAGCGATCAGCAATCCAGATAGCGCTCAATTTCGATCGGGATCGGGCGGGTCAGAATGTCAATCGCCTCTTTGCGCAGCGTTTTCACCCAAAAACTGATGAACTCTTCTGAGAATACGCCGGAGTTGGTCAGGAAGTCGTGGTCTTTTTCAAGGGCGTCCAGGGCTTCGTTGAGCGAGAAGGGGACTTTCTTGATGCGTTTTTGTTCGGATTCCGGCCAGGCTAGGACGTCGTCATCAAAAGGCCCATAGCCTGCTTCGCGTGGGTCAACTTTTCGGGCAATTCCGTCAAGTCCTGCCAGCAACATGGCAGGGATTGCCAGATAGGGGTTGCAGGTGCCATCCGGTGTGCGATATTCAACCCGCACTTCACTCGGGTCAGTGGCATACTTGGGGGCACGGACAGCGGCATTGCGATCGCCCTTACCAAAGAAGCAGCTGGTGGGAGCTTCAAAACCTGGAGCAAGGCGCTTGAAGGAGTTGGTTGAGGGATTTGTGAGAGCGCAAAGAGCCGCGGCGTGGTCGAGAATGCCGCCAACGTAAGATAAGGCTGTTTCGCTCAGATTGGCATAGCCTTTGGCATCGTAGAAAACATTCAGGCCATCTTTGAACAGGAGTTGATGGAAGTGCATGCCGCTGCCTGCAGCGCCAAAAAATGGTTTTGGCATGAAGGTGATGGTTTTGCCCTCACCATAAGCCAGGTTCTTCGCCAGGTACTTGACCATCATCGAGCCATCTGTGGATTTGAAAATGTCCTGAAGAGGGGGTTCAATTTCGCCATGTCCCGGGCCACCGGCTTCGTGGTGGTGGTATTTTACTTTGTAACCGAAATCTTCCATCATCAGCGAAATTTCATTGCGCAGATCCTGGTTCTGATCACCCGGAGCAATTTGATGATATCCCCGGTGATTGGAAACCAGGTAGCCATTGGTGGTGGGGTTCTCGATCCAATCGGATTCGTATGAGACGATGGAATAAGAGCTGGCATTCAGGCGGTTATCGTAGCTGACTTCATCCAGGATAAAGAATTCGTATTCCGGACCCCAGACAGAACGATCGGCAACGCCGGTCTTTTTCAGATAAGCCTCAGCCTTGGCCACAATCTGGCGTGGATCAAAATCAAAGCGCACTTTACTATCGGCTTCGTAGATATCCGCTAGGAAGGAGAGAGTTGGGCGCTTGAAAAATGGATCCATAAAGGCGGTTGAAAGGTCAGGAATAAGGATCATATCTCCTGCTGTGACAGGTTTAAAGCCAACAGCCGATCCATCAAACCCGATACCGTCCCGCATCATTTGCGGCGTAAAATACTCAGCCGATAGTGAAACATGATGCCAACGACCAAACATATCGCCCCATTTGAGGTCAATTATACGCACCTCATTTTCCTGGATAAATTTCAGTGCCTCTCCAAAATCTTGAAACATTAGCAAGCTCCTTTTTTGTTATTTTTTCTGTATTGCCTTTCAGGTTGAGCAATAAGTGAGTAGTCTGAGGGCAGATTTATTTTACCAGTATCCTGCCCGGAACCACAGGCTGTGGGGTTCTGCTTTGCCGTGAATTGCCCGATTTTGGCAAAGCAAAAACGACCTGAAGGTTCAGGCCGTTTTATTTGGATGATTGGTTGATGTTAGCCGATTATCTCGAATTGATCCTTGCCAACGCCGCAATCGGGGCAGACCCAATCTTCGGGCAAGTCTTCAAAAGATGTGCCAGGTTCGATTCCGGCGGTAGGGTCACCGATGGCTGGATCGTAGATGTAACCACAGGCGATGCATTCGTATTTTTCCATTTTTCTCCTTGAAAGCTTATACTAAATTTACAGGAATCACTGCTCCTGCTTTGACACATAGTATTATACATCAGCTCAAAGGCATGCAGTTTGAAAAACCGATAAACTTTATAAATTTCTAATATCAAAAGGAGCTGAAATGACCGATTTCAATACATTGATAAATTCTTTACCAGGGATGGTGGATGCTGAGGATATAAAAGATTTGAATGGGCGGATCCAATTCAACCTGACCGGCCAAGGTGGGGGCGAGTGGGGTGTGGTGTTGGACGACGGCAAGGTGAGCGTCAACCAGGGCGTGATGACACAACCTCAGTTGACAGTGAAAACCAGTACCGAAATTGCTGAGAAATTGCTAAGTGGCAAGGTGAACCCCATGATGGCGTTCATGACTGGCAAGATAAAGGTATCTGGTGATATGGCTTTGGGAATGAAGTTGTTTAATCTGCTGAAACAGTAATTTAAGGCAGCAAACCCCATTCCGGGTCGAACAGGTCATCTTCCATCATGTCGGGGGTCCAGGGTTCGACGCCAAACTCCATGGTCGTTGGAACGCCGAGAGTCTTTTCGACTTTCTTGCGGGTTTCTTCGAGCATTGCGGGGCCGTAGGGGCAATAGGGTGTAGTCAGGATCATGCGAACATAGGCTCCCTGTTCGGTCAGTTTGATTTCCCGAACCAGACCAAGCTCAGTAATAGAATATCCCAATTCAGGATCGGTGATGCCAGATAATGCTTCTATCAAATCGTTATATTTTTCTGGATTAGTTTTTTGGATTTCCCAGGTAAACTTTGCTTCATTTTCCATCAAGGACCTCGTAAGTGTATGTGCAGCCAGGGTCACCATGCAAAATGCAGGTGTCGTGCTTGAGCGGTTGTTGGATAAGGGATTCTAACAGAGC
This sequence comes from Anaerolineaceae bacterium, assembly GCA_003532515.1. Taxonomy (GTDB): domain Bacteria; phylum Chloroflexota; class Anaerolineae; order Anaerolineales; family Anaerolineaceae; genus Mesolinea. The sequence continues at coordinate 3,262 of DOEX01000140.1, forward strand.
GTGGTTGATTGTACAAACTTCGGGATGTTTTTGTCCAAGGTGATGGACAGGGCAGTGATGCGTGGTGAGTACAAGGCTTTCTCCTGATTTGGTCCAGGAAAAAACAAAACCATCCCGAGTGAGACTTTCGGTAACTTCTTCCAAAATTTGTTCAGGGTTCTCAGAACTGATAGAGCTGGTGTAAGCTTCGGCGAGGTCTCGGCCGAATTGTTTTAACAGCTCCAGGAAAGCTTCAAGCCCAAGGAAATTTTTCATGGTGGTCAGGGCATGATCCGTTAACCTGAAGTAATTGGTTGGGGCAATTTGAAAACCTTTTTCCGTCAGGCAATAGACGAAGCGTGGTCTGCCAACGCCATGGCGTTCTTCTGAAACGGAAACCAGCCCCTCGGCTTCCAATTTGATCAGGTGATGGCGAACAGAAATCTCACTGATTCCAAGCTTTTCCGAAAGCTGTGTGATCGTAGCTTTTCGCAGCAAGAGGACCTGATTTAGAATGGTGTCTTTTGTGTTATTCATATCACTGGATATTATATGGTAAGTTGGCAGGAAGGTATCCTATATATTTTGTAATGTATATTTTGTAATTGCCAAGAAAATCTTTTTAGTGTCATTAGCCATGCTATAATATTCAAAATTCTACGAAGTGATCTAAGGAGATGAACATGCCAAAAATCGAGGATATTGAGGGAATTGGACCCGTATACGCGAAGAAGTTGTCTGATGTCGGCGTCAAGACGGTTGCTCAGTTACTGAAAATTGGCGCTGGTGCCAAGGGTCGGGATGAACTGGCTGAAAAAGCTGATATCGATTGCAAACTCATCCTGGAGTGGGTCAACCATGCCGATCTTTATCGGATCAAGGGAGTCGGTCAGGAATATTCCGATCTGCTCGAGGAAGCAGGCGTTGACACTGTGGTGGAACTTGCTACCCGTAATCCTGAGAATTTGTATGCCAAAATCCAGGAAGTGAACGAAGCCAAGAAGCTGGTTCGCCGTCCACCAAGCGCCAAGATGGTTGCTGACTGGGTGCATCAAGCAAAAGATCTGCCAAGGGTGGTCACTCACTAAACCCTGGTCTTAGTTTTCTGCAAACCTTATAAAAGGTTTATTAAAAATGCCTCTCATGCTTTGCATAAGAGGCTTTTTTGAACAAAATTGCGATTGTGCAACAAGGGCTCGATTGTTTTGAGCCTGGTGGTAAGATTATCAAAAGAGGATCAAGGGCACAAAAGGAGACGGTCGAGATGTCATTACTGCATGATTTTGTGGAAAAGAAACACTGCATTTTTATCGAAGAAGCAGCGGATTGGCGCGAGGCTATCAGAATCGGATGCAAACCATTACTGGCAGACGGCACGATCGACGAGCGATACCAGGAAAAAGTAATTCAGAATGTTGAAGAATTTGGTTTTTATATCGTTTTAATTCCTGGTGTGGCGATGCCGCATTCTCAACAGGGCGCGGAAGGCGTCTTTAAAACTGCAATTGGGTTTATGAAAGTTGAAAAACCCGTAGTTTTTGCAGAAGATGATCCCGACAAGTACGCCAATCTCTTTTTTACGCTGGCATCCGTCAACCCCACCGAACATCTTGCTAACATGAGTCAGTTGGCAGAAATGCTGGGAGATGATGATCTGCTCCAGGATTTGATGGACAACGTGCACAACGAAGAGGACCTTCTCCGAATCGCGGA
>DOEX01000185.1:0-1468 GCA_003532515.1 Anaerolineaceae bacterium
ACCCATGATCAGGGTCTGTTGAACCACATCCGAACCGATATTAGCGCCTAAAACAATTGCGGAACCGGTTTGATAATCAAGTGTGCCTCGCAAAATATTGACTGAGGCAGTGAAATGAGAAGTGATTTCAGGCAGCGAGGTAGCAACCGAAAGGACGGTCATACCCATGAAGGTGCTGGATAGTTTGAAGTAATTCGCAATCCCAATCAACTTCTTGACAGCGTAGTTTGCTCCCAAAACAAGCAGAGCAAGCGCGATCAAACCAACCGCTGTAACCTCGAATATACTCCAATTTTGCATCATAATAGTTCCTTTTCTCAAAACGATTGATTATAAGAGATTTTTTCCCTATAGATAGACTTCCAAACCCGATTTAACATGGATTTAACAATTGGACAGAAACCGCCAGGATTTCGATTAAATAAACGCTTTCGCAATGATATCTTTAAAAAAGGGAGTGCTATTACGTGAACATTGGCTTGTAGCAGGTCTATTCGGTTTTTCGATAAAAAAATTTGCCGGGGTAATTTTGACCTTTCCCAAAAAAATTACCCTATAGAATTTTACAAAAAACTAATGCTTTTTCTGTATGATATATGTATAAGGAAATTCTATGAAAGAGAATCAGGAGGAATTTTATGGACCTCAATAAATTTACACAAAAAGCCCAACAATCTGTGCTCAACGCCCAACAATTGGTGCATGATTTTAACCACCAGACTATTGAACCTGCCCACCTGCTGCTGGCTTTGCTAAACCAACCAGACAGCACGGTACCGGTTGTGATCACCCAAATTGCTGGCTCTGCCGAGGTATTAAAGGAAGAACTACGCAAGGAATTGGCTAGTCGACCCAAAGTCTATGAAGGCTCTTCAGACCAAGCGAGCCTCTCAAGACCCGCTTCTGAGGTTTTGGATGCCGCCGAGCGCTATGCCAAGGGCATGGGCGATGAATACACATCCACCGAGCACATCCTGCTCGGTCTGACAGATAGCCCGGAAGGAAAAACACTTGCCGCTTTTGGTGTGACCAAAGACACGGTTCTCAAAGCGCTGCGTGACATACGCGGCAGCCAGTCTGTCACCAGCCAAAACCCGGAAGATACCTACCAGGCGCTCGAACGTTATGGGCATGATCTGACTGCGCTGGCTCGCCGGGGGAAAATGGACCCCGTTATCGGGCGTGACGAAGAAATCAGGCGCACAATTGAGATTCTCAGCCGCCGCACTAAGAATAATCCCGCTCTTATTGGTGAACCCGGAGTGGGAAAGACCGCTATTGTCGAAGGACTGGCTCAGCGCATTGTCAACCGTGACGTACCAGAAGGATTAAAAAATAAACGAATTGTTCAGCTTGACATGGCTGCCATGGTGGCTGGTGCGAAGTATCGTGGTGAGTTTGAGGAACGTCTCAAAGCTGCTTTGAAAGAGGTAACTGAAGCTGATGGTCAAATTATCCTTTTCATCGA